>JBHLMB010000363.1:0-4037 GCA_048938565.1 Promethearchaeota archaeon
TCTTAGTTCTATATTAATATTTTCAATTTTATTTTGTAATTTCAGATTTTGTGCCTCTGTTTCAGTCAATTCATTCTTCAATTCTTCGTTTAAGTCTTTAGTTTTTCTTAATTCTTTCATTAGATCTTCGATCTTAGCAACATTATCTTCTTCCAAATTATTATAATTTTCAATTTCAAGTTTAAGGTTATTTATTCGATCATTTAGCAATAATATAGTATTTTGTTTCTCAGCTATCTTATTTTCTGCCCTTTTTAAAAGTTTTTTCAATTCTTCACTATTTTGTTTCAACTTTTCTAATTCTTCTTCCTTAGATTTTAAAAGAATTCTTGTTTCGTGTAAATTTTTAATAGATATTTTTAAATCTTCTTTTAACATTTCTATATCTTGTTCTAACGATTTTGTTTTTGACATAATTTTGAATTTCTTTTCAATTTCAATTTATTTTTTTAAAAAAAAAAGATATTTAAAAATTTATGTTTTAAAATAAAGCGTGGATAGCATTTTTTTCATTATTTGCATTATCCACTGTTTTAATACTAAGCATAATTGAATATACCGTTAGGATCGTGTTCAATAAAAGCGAAGCCTTAGAAAGAGTATTTCGAAGCTCATCAGAAAGTTCCATAAATGTAGCTAACATAGCAACAGAGTTAGCCGCAAGTTCTGCCGAAATAAACGCTGCCTCCGAAGAGATTACATCAACCATACAAGATATAGCGACCGATTCTTCAAAGATCATTGCATCATCGACCGATATTCGGAAAATTATGAATATAATAACTAGTATTGCCGAACAGACAAATCTATTGGCTTTAAACGCTAGCATTGAAGCAGGAAGAGCGGGAGAGCACGATAGAGGCTTTGCCATTGTAGCAGAAGATGTTAGAAAGCTAGCAGAAAACTCAAAAAACGCCGTTTCAGGGACCGGTCAAAAAATAGAAGACATAGTCAACAAAATTCAATCAACATCCGCAGCAATAGAACAGATAAGCGCCTCTTCCGAAGAGCAAATGTCATCAATGGAGGAAGTATCAACCACAGCCAATAGGTTGGGTTCTTTAGCAAAAGACCTCAAAAATCAATTGTCTCAATTTGAAGGCAATAGAAGTGATAGGGAAGACAGAAAATCAAAGATGAATGGAAAGAGAGCAATTTTTAGTAAAGCGATAAATATTGTAAGATAGTCTTTTATTCAAATTTATTTTTTATATGATTATTTTTTATCGAGGGGTGAATTGATTTTTTTTTTACCAATGATTACGTTCTTATTATAGCAAACATCAGTATAAAAATAATACTCATCCTAAAAATAAGATGGAGAAATATAAACTTTTTGTAGACGGTGCATCGAGAGGAAATCCTGGACCAGCAGCTTACGCGTTCATGCTCCTTGGAGATAAAGAAGAAATACTGAAACAAGGTTATGGCTATATTGGGAATCAAACAAATAACATCGCCGAATACACGGCAATCATTAATGGTCTTAAAGTTGCAAAAAAGCTCACGAATGGAACATTAAGAGTGTATTCAGACAGCACATTAGTAGTGAAACAAATGAACGGACAATACGAAGTTAAGGCAGAGCATATTTTCAAACTCCATACCAAAGTAAAGAAATTGGTACAAAATTTTAAAAGAGTTGAATTCACGCACGTGAAAAGGAACCACGAGTTCATAGAGAAATGCGATTTTCTTTGCAATAAGTGCTTGGACAATATGAATTTAAAATAAAAATCGTTTGATTGTTGGGTATTATTTATTATTTGAATTATTTCTTGACTCTGCTATTATATAGGTTATTAGGATTATATAAAAAGCGGGAAAAACTCCAACAAATAAAAAGTAAAATACGGTCAAATTCTCGAAACTAATTAATATTGGCATAAAAAGAAATCCAATAGAATCAACGAGATAATGCAATATGATTGGAGCAAGCAAGCTCTGTGTTTTTACATACATATATCCAAAAGCAATTCCCATCAAAAAAGCATATGTTATGATTGCAACATTAATCAAGGGATACGGATGAAAACCTAGAATCCATGGACCATGCATGAGGCCGAACATAAGACTACTTAAAACGATAGCATTTATCTGACCCCCCTTTTTTAAGAGCATTGTCATGATAATACCTCGAAACAAGACTTCTTCCCATATCGCTGGCGTGAGAGCTCCGATAAAGTAAAACCAACCAGTATAGTAAGGAGGAGGATTAATAGGCCCAAAAACAATTTCAGGTATTATATCATAGTAATACGCAAGAAGGTTTGCTCCAGTAAAAGTGATTAAACTAAAAACGAAGAAGCTTGCAAGACCAAGTAAGATGTTCCTTCCTATAGGTCCAACAGAATCCAATCGAATATCGCTTGCGAATTCTCCCAATTTCTGGTTATTATTTGGAATCTTAAAACCACGCGGAACGATCACCAAGAGTAAAACGCATAAAAATCCAAATTGTAACGAGAAATCAATAAAGAGAGCAACAGTAAAAGGGATGATTTCAACTAAGGGAGCGAAGAGAATTTCCACGAAATATGTCAGGTAGAACCTGAAGAAGAGGTAAAGTAATGTCAGTAAAAATCCACATACGACGGGATGGTCCCTTAAGTAACCACCCGTAACATAATCGCTTGTCTTTTCCAATTTTGGAAACATTCTCGTGAAAATAAACACTGTAATTATTAATCCCACCGTTCCAATAGAAAAGAGCGTGGCAATCGTAATCTCAATGGTAAAGTAATTAAACATTACAAATCCAGCGACAGTGAAGATCGTGAACAAGGTAAATTGGAAAACAATCATAGCAATCCATTTTTCCGTTTTACGCCCCTTATTCACTTCTTCTGTCACATATTTGTGTTTTAACTTTCCAAAAAGGCATATTTTCATCTCAAAAAGTGAAAACAAGAAAACCCAAGAGATTGGTAAGGTCGTCAAGAATAACAAAAGGGCGGTTATTGAACCAGTCGTGATCGTAAGGATCAGGATGGAAACTGCCATTGAAATTCCTTGAATAGTCAACATCAAAATTAATTTGGCTTTAGCTTTTTCCCTGTACAATATAGGTAACGACGCGATGATAGATGCATTTGATTCTTCGATGTTCAAGAATCCCACGACGATCATAAAGGGCATTAAAAAACTCATTGACAAGATTATTGTCCATACGATCATTAAGGATAATAAAAAGGGAACTTCATCTACTAATACCCTTTGAAAACTTAATCCCATTATTAATGGCATGATTACTGGCATTATTGCGTACATAAACGATTGAACATCGTGAGTTATCGAGGTCAGGTCCTTTTTTAAGAATGTTTTCAGGGGTGTCGTGGTTTTAATGGTCACTTGAACCTCTTCTATTTGTTCAACAGGAAGCTTCAGTGCTTTTCCTTGGAGATTGCCTGTAGATGATAAATTACCAAGCGTTTTTTTCGAATATCGGTATAATATGATTGTAATAACGCAAAATAGACAAAAACCAACAAGGATCGATACGATATAACCTATAGGAACGGTTTCGATAGGTACGGTAAACATCGCGATTAAAAATCCTGAAGAAAAGGGAATAGGTATGATGCAAAATAAGACAATCAAAAGAGGACTTGGGGAATTTGTAGCGAAAAATGCGATAAGCTCTGTTATGCTATTTATACTAATTTGAAGGATGATAGAAGCGCTAAAAACGATTATGAGATACCCTATCATCGTGATAATTCTCACTAAATTTTCCTTTTTTGTTTTTGTTTTAGAGCGACCAAAGACTCGATTAATAAATATACTAATGATGATGAAGAAGAAAAAACCAAAACTCACGAATGCAAAAGAAGAAAACAAGCACGCAATAAACAACAAGACATTCTGCGTGATGATGAGCATTATCACTGGAAATCCCATGATAGAAATGACGAGGGGAACATCTAAAAACCGAAATATGGAAAAGATTCCAAGTTTTTGAAGCTTTTCTTTTGAGATTGGTAAGGTTTGAAGCCATAAAAAGGCCTTACCCTTCATCATCGCATTGGTATTTATCA
>JBHLMB010000364.1:0-4033 GCA_048938565.1 Promethearchaeota archaeon
TGTGCTTGGCGGGAAACACTCCAATTTGTATGAGCCTAGGAAAGGTTAACATTAAGGAGCTCGTTAATAATTATTCTAGCATCAATCTTTATTCATCTACTTGGAAAAAAGAATTACCCGTTAATCCTACCGACATTAAAGTCGTGCTTCAAGGAATAAAAGAAAGTCAAGTTATAAGTTCAGACCTATCAAGCCCAGAAAGGATTCAAGCTAGAAGGATAACAACCAAAATGGGAAGGGTAATTGAGGCAACATTAGATCATCCATTCTATTCAGAAAAAGGAAAGGTTCCCGCAAGCTCTCTCTCTTTAGGAGATAGAGTTGCAGTTTATCCCATTGACCTACCCGAACGAGAATCTAATATTGGGCGCGTCGTCCTTACTCCAGAAGAAATACTGGATGCGTGCCCTCCAAATACTTATACAAACAAGGTTCTTAAGGAATTAAACGAATCGAAACTTCTCAATATCCCTCCAAATTCAACTATACAAATTAACCTAGCGGCGTTAGTTGGGCACTTGATTTCCGATGGTACTTTATGGTGGGACAAAAGGGGTGTTCATGTGACATTCAGGGTAAGCTCAGAAGAAGATGCTGAAGCCATTCAAAATGCCCTCAGGTCCATTGGGATAGAACCACCTGAACCTCGAACGAAAGTGTCTCGTGGAGACGAAATATTAACGTTTTCAGGAAAAATATTAAGACCCATTGGAAAAGCAATCATTATAGATATAAGGAAAAGATCTTATGCCATTCTGTTCAATGCGTTGGGTGTTCCCGTTGGAGACAAGGTCACTCAAGAGTTTTCAGTTCCAGATTGGATCCTGAACGGTTCAAAGATGGTCAAGCGAGCCTTTCTAAGAGCATATTTTGGAGGCGAACTATCAAGTCCAAGATTGCACACGAGCTCAAATAAGATTATAAACCAACCCGTATTTAAAATGTCAAAAATAGATGGTTTGAGCGCCATTCCTTTTTTTAACGATATAAAAATACTTTTAAGCGAATTTGGAGCAGATATATCTTCTATTTCCACGGAACTTGGTAACATTCGAAAAAAAGATGGATATAGAACTACGGCTTATGTAGCAAATATCAGTTCAAATGAGCAACAATTATTATCATTTTACAAAAAAATTGGTTATGAATTCGCCAAGGAAAAGGAAATTCAGGCTCGCTACATTTCGGAATATTTAACATTTAAATTATCAAAGCGAACTGAAATGCAAAAAATAAAAGCCGAAGCAATTCAATCTCGAATTAAAGGTCAAACACTAGAACAAATCGCAGAGAGATTTAATACCTCGCCAACAACAATTTCTAGATGGGAGAGGGGTGTCTATGAAAACGCTGGATTGCCCATAGATTTTCCAAGTTATAGTGATTGGCAGAATAAAACTTGTGAAAAATTAAATGATGGATTAGTATGGGATAGCATTGTTAGCATTGAAGATCTTTCTTTAGATGTTGTATACGATGTTTCAATGGACAGTCCTTACGATAACTTCGTTGCAAACGAATTCCTTACCGGAAATTGCCCTCCCTACAACGCAGATTTCGACGGGGACGAAATGAACTTACACGTGCCTCAGAGCGAGGAAGCTCGCACTGAAGCCGAATTACTGCTTAAAGTACAAGAACATATTTTATCTCCCCGGTTTGGTGGACCCATTCTCGGTGGAATTCAAGATTTTATATCTCACGTGTTCCAATTCACAAGCAAGGATTCGATTTATAACCTCAAAGATACGATGAAGCTTCTCTACAATGGAGGTGTATTTCGGGATAATCCCGATTTCAAATTTGAAGATATGACCCCCATTGTCACCGATCCTGAACCAATGTATTCGGGAAAACAAATATTTAGCGCTCTCTTTCCAGACGATCTAAACATAAGAGTACGATCGAAATTTTGTAAGAAATGTTATCTCAAGGAAAACGGCAAGTGCAAGGAACTCGAATGCGAATATGATGCCTATGTGAATATCAAGAACGGTGAACTTATCACTGGAACGATTGATGAAAATTCGTTTGGAGCAATGCAATCAAATAGTATATTACAAAGAATTATCAAGGACCACGGTAACGCTCGAGGACGCCAATTCCTGGACGATGCGACAAAAATGTTGCTCTATATCATTAGACAAAACGGAATGACAATGGGGCTTGATGAAGTGCATGTGCAAGGCAAGGCATTTGATGCCATACAAAACATACTTCATGGAGCTAATGTTGAGGCAGACAAGCTCATTAATGCTTTTTATGATAACGACACAACTGTTTTAAAGCGAGCGCCTGGGCGCTCTATGAGAGAGACTCTTGAATTACGCCTTAGGCAAGGTCTAGCCGAAGCTAGGAAAAACGCAGAAGAAACAGCAGCGTACTTCATTGGAGACCAAGCCCATTCGGTTATTATGACTAAATCTGGTGCTCGTGGAAACATCCTTAACCTAGGACAAATGTCTGCCGTAGTTGGTCAGCAGGCCATCAGGGGCGAACGAATTAACCGGGGTTATAGCCTTAGGACATTACCTCATTTCAAGGTAAACGATCTTACTCCGAAAGCTCGTGGTTTTGTGGAGTCGTCCTATAGAAACGGTCTTAAGCCGGCAGAATTCTTTTTCCACGCAATGGGCGGTCGTGAAGGATTGGTAGATACGGCCGTGCGTACGAGTACTTCTGGATACATGCAACGACGACTGGTCAACGCGCTTCAAGACATGGTGATCGAAAACGATGGAACTGTAAGAAACTCGGACAAGAATATAATCCAGTTCAAGTTCGGTGATGACGGAATTGATGTAATGCACACCGATCACGGTTATGCTGTTAATTTAGATGTATTACTCTTGAAAGCAAAGGCTCTGGATGTTGATTCGATTAGAGAGGAGATAAAAAAAGAGGAAAAACAAAAAAAGTCTGCTCCTAAAAAAAAATCCGCAGCTCCAAAAACAAAACAAAAATCCTCATCCTCTAAAAAGGAAGAAAAAACCATCAAGAAAGTAGAAATTAGCGATGAAGAGCTTCAAGCCCAGTTTACTCAAGAAACAGGTAAGAACGCCATATGGCGAGGTAAAGAAACAAAAGCCTACTTGGATTGGAAAGCTGAAAAACTTGGTAGCTAAATTTTATTTAAATTTAATAAATATCAATAAAATTATATTTTTTCAATTCTTTTGAGATTTTTTTCCTTTGAATGATTTAATTATTTGTCCTAATTTATTAGAATAAAATAGAAAAAATAAATCATTGATAATATTGCTTGAGAAAAACAAACAACGGAATGAATAAAGAACTGATTTTATAACCCAAATCTGTGATTAAATATTTTACTTGAACTGGACTTTCTCCAATAACTTCTCGATATATTATTCCTCTTTTTTCTAACATTCGCAATCGATCAGTTAAAACCCTTGAAGTTATTGTTTTATTGTTGTTACTTGGAAGCATGCTCTTTAATTCGTTAAATCTACACGATTTTTGCGTCATGATAATAAAGCATATTTCTAATGTCCACTTTCCTTGGAGAAATCCCAATGCTTGTTGAAGAATTCTTGCCTTGAATTTTAGATACTCAATATTATCCTTATGTATTCTTGAATCTTCTTTTACGGCTTTATCAGATATTTCAAGTATTTTTGGGATATTAGAAATTACTTCGGAATATATTTCAAGATATTGCTTTTCATTTATTTTAAATTTATGTTCCATCTTTATCAGGAATTCCAATTAGATACGATTCAAGTGAGAAATTTAATACCAGATATGCTATTTAACACTTTTTACTTTAAATTGAAACAATGTTTCTAATCATATAAACATAAGTATTTTTTAAATACTTCGGATAAAAAAGATACTTAATATAAGCAAAATATGAGTAAATCAAATATGGAAACAATTGTAAAAGATAAATACGAACTCCCTTTTGAAACGCAAAAATTTCTTTTGCAGGTTTGTTGGGTTCAACACGACGGTCAATGGTTTTTAAAAACAAAAGATAAGTTTGGCAAAGATGTAGTTAACGAGATAAATC
>JBHLMB010000008.1:0-6329 GCA_048938565.1 Promethearchaeota archaeon
AAAATTAACTAGAATCCATAATGTCTTAACTACATTACATGAGTCATATTATCTAAGTAATTCAGATTTAGAGTTGATGTTTTTGAAAGAAATAATAAAATAAATCATATCGATATTTTCATACATAAAGGACCCGTGTTAGGAGAAAATGTATATGTAAGCCCTCAATGCTTAGCGGTTTATTGCAAGGAATGCGTGGTTGTTTTAAAAGAGAGGGGAGAATCGTGTTGGGTCTATCATAAAGCTTTTGAATACTTATGATATAAAATGATCTTAATCATCAAATGAATGGTTATAGTGAAGTTATATAACGATAACCTCTAAATCCTAATGCCATATAAATAATTATTGAATGCCTTTTCAGAAATATCCACATGTTGTTCTTTTGTAGCTTTTGATTCGTACTTAACGAGATAATTAATAGTTGTTAACATTGCTTTAAAATACGATAATATACCAAGTTTCAATGGAATCTCTTTTAAAAGACCTTGAGTAATTCCTTCTTGATAGAATAATGCGTAATCAGTAAGCTCAGATTCAATTTTATTTTTAATCTTTTCTGAAATAATTGGAGAATCCTCCATTTGCAAAACAAAAAGTACTTTTTTATAGTTATTAACCCCCCAAGAAACAAAATCCAACCAATTCCTCTTTAGGTATATGAAAATGTGTTCATCTGGAGGTTTTTTATTGCTTATTACTGAATAGAGTTCCTTCTTGATTTGGATATATAAAGTATTGATAATATCTTCCTTTTTCTTAAAATAATTAAATAAAGTACCAGCTGCAATTCCTGTTCTTTCTGAAATCTCGGAGGTACATGTTTGATGATAACTTTTCTCAACAAACAAATCTAAAGCATTTTTTAAGATCTCTTGTCTCCTTTCCTCATTTTTAGTCATAAATTCTCAATGTTAATAGATGAAAAGAATGAATATGAGTCTTAACTCATTATCATTATTTAAATAAAGATGCATATTTTATATTTCTTTAGCTTTCTTATTAAAGAGAATATTTATATACGAATAATTATTTACTTACTTAAGGACTGAGTGAGCGGTCACTCACCCCAAATACAAATAAAATGGTCAAAAAATGGATAAAACAATATTAATTACTGGTGCAAGTAGTGGAATCGGAAAAGCTACTTCAAAATACTTTCAAGAAAAAGGGTGGAATGTAATTGCTACAATGCGATCCCCTGAAAAGGAAGTAGATTTAATTAAATTCGAGAATGTTTTAGTAACAAGACTAGATGTCCTCTATTTAGCTTCAATTAAAGATGCTATTATTAAAGGAATTAATAAATTTGGAAAGATTAATGTCTTGCTTAATAACGCGGGTTATGCCTCATATGGTCTCTTAGAAGCGGCATCTTATGAAAAAATCATGCGACAATTTAATACGAATGTAATTGGATATTTATTAGTTATAAGAGAGATACTTCCACACTTTAGAAAGAATAAAGAAGGATTAATAATCAATATATCAACGATAGGTGGGAGAATAGCATTTCCATTAGGTACATTATATCACGGGTCAAAATGGGCTGTTGAAGGGATTTCGGAAGCCTTAAGTTTTGAATTGGACGCAATTGGATGTAAAATTAAAATTGTTGAACCTGGGGTAATTGCTACTGATTTTTATGATAGATCATTTGATTTTTTTAATGAAGAAAGTCTAATTGAATATCAAGAAACGGTTCAAAAAACAAAAAATTTCCTATCACTTGCTGGAAATATGGCTGAACCAGCAATAGCCGCTGCAAAAGTTATTTATGAAGCTACAACTGATGGTAAAGATCAATTAAGATATATAGTTGGAGATTATGCTAAAGAAACTCTGGCTAATCGTAAAAAATTTGACGATGCAACTTTTTATAAGGGCTTTAAAACTCAAATAGGATTCTGAACTAAAAATAAAAAAGTTGAGAAAATGGATTTTGAAACAGAAAAATGTTCGAGATGTGGAATTTGCCTCGAAAGTTGTCCTATAATAGAGCTAAATATCGATCAAGCTAAAAAAGAAATTAATAATCTCATAGCCGGGTCGAGTTTTGTTGTTAATGAATGCGCAATTTGCGGTACATGCGATTTAAATTGCCCTAATGGTTTATCACCAATGGAAATGATTCGATCTTTGAAATACATTCAGATCAAGGAATTATACGAAAAAGATAAAATTTCAAAAGGTGCCAAGTTTTATTTTCCGTTTAATAAATCTAATGTATTTGAATTTTATGAACGATTATTAATGACTCCAGAAGAAACCAAAAATCTTGAAAGATGGAAAGATCCCTCGAATTCTGAAGAGCTCGTATTATTGGGATGTTCAATATCGTACATCTTTCAACATTTTTTTGCAAATCCGACTTTTAAAAGGTTATTTGAAGGAAAAACAATTGCAGGTGGCCTTGAGTTTTGTTGTGGTGATATGTATCATAGAACCTGCTTTCCTCTTCCGGACGATCAATTAGAAGATCGATTGTATTCAAGATTTTCTGAATTAGGCGTAAAAAAACTCATCTTGTTTTGCAATGAATGTTACGAGGCATATAAAGAAGAGTATAAAACAATATCTGAAGATTTTGAATTAATCACCATCTGGGAATATATATCTAATGCCATAGAACGGCAAGATTTAGAAATTATAAAGAAATTAAATCTTAAGGTTGCTTTTCACGATGCCTGTGTTGCGAAAAAATATCCCGAATTATTGGATTATCCACGGAAAATTATAGAAGCTACGGGATGTGAAATCGTTGAATTAGAACATAATCGCGAAAACGCTCTATGTTGCGGATTTCCGCTTGGATTAACCGATAGAAAGCTTTTTGAGAAAACGCGGACAAAGAGGGTAAAAGAATTCAAGAAAGTGGAAACCGAGTATTTAATTAACACGTGTCCTGGATGTATATCAACCTTCTCGTTGGATTATCACATTCAATCGAACAAATATAAGGTTTTATCAATATTTGAACTTTTAAGGATGGCTTGTGGCGAAAAAATCGATTGTTATAAAAATATGGACATAAACATTAGCATTTTAAACAAATCAATGGAACTATCAAGATAAAATGAATCTAAATAAAATATGGTAGAAACTTAATACAAGCTCCCTTATTAAAACCTGAGGAAACCTTACTTATATGGTCTTTATACAAGAAATACATAAAAATTAGTGTTTATAATTATTGTTATTAATATAAAATTAGTTTCACTAATACAAATAATCGAGGTTATTCTATTTAATTGTATTATTTATAAGAGCTTTCATCAATTAAAAAAGGAAAACTCATAAATCCTTGCAGCTTGTTGATATTATATTTATTTTTCTTTTAATTTTTTTTTCAAATAATCTATTAATACTTTTTCATTGCAATCCTTGTCGTCTTCTCTGGTATAATCCTTGTTAAAATATCGTTTCAGTCGTTTTGGCATAAACCAGGCAAGCGAAAATACAACAATATACACCATCATGAGAATAGTTGTAACCCCAAAAATGGCGAGACTCAAGGGATCGTCTGGTGTTCCCCAGCGTATCCCCTTTGGTTGGAAAAACTCCGGAACCTGGTAAAAGCTTATCATAAAAGATGATATCGCTACTAATCTATATCTCGCTTTTATCCATGGCTCGATATCCATATTTTTCAATCGTTTATAAGTTAAATAGCAGGAATACGACAACCAATTGAAAGTAATAAAAGCATAAGGATAATCAAGCGAAACCCTGAAATAATAATGAAATTCCCTGTTAATTTCGATATGAGGAAAGCTATTAATCCATATCAATTGAAATACTCCCAAAACGATTGTAATTAACAATATCATGTTTGCTTTTTTCATTTTACTTTTGTAAAATGTTGTATTTGTAAAAATCACGAAGAACGTGAATCCCCCGACCAAGAAAGGTTCCTGTGCAATATTTCCCATTTCGCCTTCGAGTTTGAAAATGAATCTCATGCAAAAGTTAACAATAAATCCCGTTGCTACCAATAAAAACGAGACGCTTAAAAAGATCAGATTAGTCTTTTTATTTTGCATTGCTTTTATTAGGAAGAATATTCCAGTAAGTACTAATAAACTGATTACACCAAGCGCAAAAAACAAAAATAAACCATAAAGGGAAGTAGTTACTGGATCCATATTAGACTCCTCCCAATGTTATTAATGATTGATTTAGAGTCAGTTCTTCTATCATCATGTTGATAATTGTTTGATATTCAGATATTTCTAGCTTAATTAATCGATTTTTAAATGACTTATTTATAACCCTACAGAGATCGATCAAATTAAGCTTGGTGAAATCAGTAAAGGGTCCCAACTCGTCCTTTATAGAGAGTTTTAACAACCCTCTTGCCGCAGTTGGGCTAATTCCAATGTGCGTTGCTAATTTTTCCCCTAGATATCTGATTATTTCCATAAAAATAAACTTTTTTTATATCGTGAAAACAAAACAATTGTTCATAAAGATGTTCATGCGACCTAAGACACATTAACCGAATTATACATTTAATATGAAAATATTATGTATTTATCGTATTTAATGATAATGATATCATTTTATTAATAAATAGAAGCTAACTACATATTTTTCTTAGTATCACTGAGACTAAAAAAAAATAAATACAATAGCGATGTGTAATTAAATAAGTAAAAATAGAAATAAAAAAACATAGAAGAGTAAATTATAATGGGACAAAGAGTTTATGTTAAGGGTAGAAAGACACACGCCAAAGACGAAAGGTTCACGCAAGATAATGTAGGGAAGGAAAAGGAACGGTATCAAATCAGTATTGACCTCATGTCGCTTAAAACACTCAAGGATTACGACGCTTTAGGAAGAGTAGGCGAGTTTTACCTCAGGGCAGATGGGGACAAAATGCTCAAATCGAGATTCCCACATAAGGGCGTAATCAAGCTTCAAAAAAACCAGACTTTCACTTCAAAGGCCGACATGAACATTTGGAGCCAGTTTAAAACGGTAAGGACGGGTAACGAAACGGTCGTGCCTATAAAGGTGATCTTGAGAGAACAGGATCACCTCAAGAAGGACCAAACCATTGCAGAGCAAGTCATTGAAGTTAAATTACCACAGGTTACCGAATATGTCATCCTTCAAGATCCAAAAGAAAACACAAAAGCCAAGCTCCGGATACAAGCAACAAGAACAAGATATTAAATACTCTTTTTTTTATTGATTATAACCATTTAACTAATTAAATATTAAAGAAATATCGTCTGATTTTATTAAATATCGTGTTTTTAAACAATTTATTTATAATTTTTATACATTAGCGTTATAAAATCATTTTCGTTAATAATATCATGACATCTATAGATAAAATAGATTCAGATTGGCTCATACCGAAATCAGACATCAGTTTCGACTACCTGAAACGATTTAATCGCAACATGGGATTGCTGCATTTGATTCAGGGGATTCTCATGGTATTAATGGGATTTTTACCTCAGTTGTCGTATTCAAACGATATTTACACATTCTACTTGGAGTATCAGTTTCCTATTGGTGTAACTCCTAATCCTGAAGTCATATTTTCTTTCACGGCACTAGGAGCTTTCGTTGGCACATTCTTATTAATGTCCGCCGTGGCACATCTATTGATCGCATATCCACTTAATAAAGGTTATATAAAAAACCTAAAAAAAGGAATTAATAAGGTACGATGGTTTGAATACGCCCTTTCAAGCTCGGTAATGATCGTTCTTATAGCGATGTTTTTCGGCGTGCTCGATTTTTGGGCTTTATTCATGATGTTTATTTCAAATGCATTGATGAACATGTTTGGACTGATGATGGAGCTTCATAATGTCTACACGAGAGAAAAGGGAGAAAAAGTTAAGTGGACGGCATTTTACTTGGGAGTCGTTGCGGGAGCGGTCCCTTGGATCGTGATTACTGCCTATTTCCTGAACACGAGCGTAATAGGGGGTGAAATTCCTTGGTTTGTCTATGTCATTTATGTAGTGGAACTTGCCTTCTTTAACTCGTTCGCCATCAACATGATATTGCAATACAAAGGTGTAGGAAAGTGGAAGGATTACCTTTATGGTGAGAGAATGTACCAGGTGCTTAGTTTAGTAGCAAAAACATCTCTAGCGTGGCTGGTGTTTGCGGGGGTATTTAGCCCAACAGGATGAATTTCTCGACCAATTCAAATCCAGCATTAAACATTATCTTTTCAAAATTGTAGAGGGGATCGCTCGTTTCTCTCATGACCTTATTTTTTTCATTGTTTAGTTAAGAATTTTGTAGCTTAATAAAAGCATTGAATGATAATTTTCTTGTGAGAAAATGATAATATAATT
>JBHLMB010000008.1:6339-16491 GCA_048938565.1 Promethearchaeota archaeon
TTAAGATTTATATAACCAGATATCTTATCAATAAGTATTCTTTAATCAATAGATCCTCTAATGCGATGTTAGTACTTAAAAAAAGGACAAAAAGGACAAAGATTTTTATATTATCTTCTCTCGTTCTCCTCGTTTTTATAGCAGGAGTCCCTATTAATATAGACCCTTTTGTTAGAACTAAGAAGGAAGTGAACGCCCTACATTTATCGGGCGAATGGACTCTTGGGGATATCACAATAACAGGTAATTGGTCTTCGACAATTAGCCAAGATTGGTGTTTTTACGAGAACGGCAGCTATATTATTGAAAATGTGACATGTGGTTCAATTTTTATAACAAATACCACCGAAGCTTTTCAAATCCGTAATTGCGTTTTTTATAGCATGAGCTATTCTACTAACCGTGGAATCGTCTTAAGAAACGCATCTAATGGAATTATTCGCGACAATATTAATTGGAATTGTACTTATGGTGTACAAATGATAGATGGTTCTAATATCACTATTTCTAACAATATTTTTCTTGATTCTTCTGAATACATTTATTTAATCGGCGCCTCCTCAGTGCGTGTTGAAAATAATGACATTATTGTTGCTGATTATGGATGGGGTATTTTTATGACTGACTCCAATGATATTTGGATAGCAGGAAATCACATAAATGGAAATGCCCGTCCTTGTTATGGGATCTATGCTCTGGTTTCAGACATGATAATCTATAACAATTCATTTTCTGATTTATCTAGTGGCATCGAAATTATCACATATAATTGCACTATTTCCGAAAATATTATTTCTGATTGTACCAATCCGATACAAGCATTAAATAGTTTTATATTCTCCATAATCAATAACGATATTAAACGAGCAGGGGATATCGGGATTGAATTTCTTGAATGCGGTGATGGGCAAATTTCACACAATAGATTACAGAATATTCGAAATGAGGGTATTTATCTTGAGCGCACGAACTTTACGACTGTTTTTAACAATACCATTCAAAGCCAGTTAAATTGTATAAAACAAGTGGAATGCGAAGGAAACACCATTGAAAACAATTCTTGTCAAATCATTAGCTCATCAATTGTACTAGGATACGAAATGATAGTCGTCATGCTTGGTGTATCGATACTCATTGGCGTAACTATTATATTAAAGAAGCGATCTTCTAATAAAATCCTCTATTAATTTATAAAAATTAGAAAATGGTAAAAAGAGAAGAGAATTGGGAAAGATCAATGAACCATCATTCATTCTTATCGTTTAAAAATTCGCCTAACAACTCCTGATTGAGTTCCTTGGCCAATTCAAACCCGGCATCGAACACCATCTTTACCGAGTTGTAGAACAGGTCGCTCATGACTTTTTCGGCCTCGTTGTCGGGGGCGGCCAGTTCTTCGAACATTTTTTTTAGTTTAGGTTCCTTGCGGATTCCTTCCGAGTTCTCTTCTCTAATGTGTAATAAATCTTCCATGGTATCTACCTCCGATTTATTATCGTGATGTGAAAAACCTAAAAATCAGGTACCGTCTTGAGCGTATCAATAATATTTACTATGTCTTCGGCTAGCTCGTAACGCTTGTTCCTGTATTTAGGTCGGCTTAATTTTCTATCGCACGTGATGGGCCTTCCGACTCGTAGTTTTAATCCCCCTGTGGAAATCACATCGAATAATTTTGTTTTCGTCTTACAGATCGCCATTGGAATGATAGGCGCTCTTGAAAGCACGGCGAACTTAACTATGCTTGCTACTGACTTGATCTGGATATCCCTTTCGTGCTTCGATTCGGGCGTCATTGCAACTAAATCGCCTTGTTCGTTCAGAAACTTGAAGATATTCTGGATTGGTTCGTAGTCGTCCTTACTCGTGGTGCTTCGAAACATTTCAAGCGCCTTGAGGAGAGGTCCTGCAATCTGATGCTTCATCAATTTTGGACTGACCATGAAGTGAATTTTTCTCCCTGAAACTTGGCTGATGACGAACATATCTCGCATTGAGTTATCGCTAATAGTGAGTAAAATTGCCTTACCCCTAAGAGGGACATTCTCCTGGCCATCGATCTCCAGGTTACTGATCGCTTTCAATCCGAAACGACTTACGCTCTTGAAAGCGGCGTAAATTAGATCTTTAGCGATATCCTCACGACTGCTTGTTTTTTTATCCTTGCTTTCTTCCGATATAATAGTACTATTTGACATGTTTGAACTACCTTCTCAAGTGGTTTTTTCTGAATTGTGAGTCTTGATCTATAGAATGTTGTTTATATAAAGATACATATCGCTGCGGTTTCTTCTTACTGTTTAAGCGATTTTATTAAAAAAATTCCATATTTTTAATAAAAAAAATCGTTATTTAATTAAAAACATGTTTTAATAAAGGTAATTATTTTTGGAACTTTATAAGTTTTATGATGGGAAAAATCGCCACAAAGACTTTGAATCGTTAAGACTTTACTCAATTTTTCTACAAAAATTCATATTTTTACCAGATTTATTTATAATTCTAGAAATGTATTATTCACATGATCATTAGACTCATAAATAGATGTAACATTACATAAAATATAATTCACGCGATCAAATTCGTAAAGAGATGAATTCATTACATAAAAAACAATCTAAAGATGATAAAGGCAAGAGGAAAATCCTCAAAGGAGGAGCTTTATTTGTTTTATTACTCTTGATATTAAATATTTTACCCATTTTCTTGGATGATGATACAGAAAATCAATTAATTCTAGTTAAAAAGAACATGAAGACTTCAGGGTATTGGACTATTTACGGTCCTATCGTAATCGATGAATTGGGTTCTTTTTCTTGGGCTGATGCGGTAAATGAAGAGTGGTGTAGTGGTAATGGAACCCTAAATGATCCCTATATTGTCGAGAATATTACTGTTGATGCATTAAATTCGGGTTCCTGTTTCATGGTAGAAAATTCGCGGGCTCATTTCATCGTGCGAAATTGCACTTTTATCCATTCAGACGAAGGAATTATGCCTGACATTAATGCTGGCATCAAGTTGGTAAACACTTCAAACGGCCAGATAATTGGAAATAATTGCTCAAATAATCAGGGATCAGGTATATTCTTATACGACGGTTCCACAAACAACATCGTCTCGGAAAATGCAATCCACAACGTGGATGGCATAACGCAAAATTATGGTATATCTATAGGTTTTTCCGATAACAACACCATTATTAATAATAATGTTTCAGATCACAACCTATATGGAATCGTCATGGCTTATAGCCTTTTTAATAATGTTTCGGGAAACGATGTTCATGATAATCAAGATAGCGGATTTTATTTATTTAATTTCGATTTTAATACAATTTCGGGAAACGATGTTCATGATAATCAAAACTCCGGGATTGATATGTTAAATTGTTTTAATAATACAATTTCAGAAAACAATGTTATTGATAATCAAAACTTCGGGATATATATGTCTTTTTGTTATAATAATAAAATTTCAGGAAATAATGCCAGTAATATTTTTACTAACGATCAAAATAAAGGGATTTATTTATGTGATAGCAATTTAAATACTATTTCAGGAAATATCGTACATAACAATACTTTACACGGAATATGCATAGATCATAGAAGTAACAACAATACGATTTTTGGAAATATAGCATTTGGAAACATCGAAAACGGAATTTGTCTATACGATCGAAGTAATTACAACATTGTTTTAGAAAATAACGCAAGTTTTAACAAAAACCGAGGTATATATCTCAGTAATTCTTCCTATAATAGAATTTTAGAGAATAAGGCGTTCAAAAATGCTCAAGAAGGTTTATATTTAAGGTTTCAAAATTGTCGTGAAAATCTCGTCTCAGACAATATTTTTAAAAATAACAAGTATCACGGGATACGAATATCTGGTGAGAGTAGCAATCATTCAATAGTCGGAAACACCATAATTGAGAACCAATACTATGGAATATTCATAGGCACAGATAGCAACAATCATTTGATCTGGTCAAATACTTTCATTGGTAATCTCGTGAACAATTCCTACGATTCGGGAACTAATAATCAATGGGATTACAATTCAATAGGTAATTATTGGGACGACTACATTGGGCCATTTGAGAATGGGATTGGCCTATTTCCATATAATATAACTCACGGATCGTCAGGAAGTCGAGATAATTATCCACTAAACGATTCAATTCCAATAGCGAATTTCTCTTCAAGTCAATCAAAAATAGTTGTCGGACAGGTGGTTCGATTTACATGCACTTGTACGAGAGGAAACCTTGCTTTTGAGTACAAATGGGATTTTGGGGATAATACTCCCTTGTCATGCGAAAAAAATCCAACACATCAATATAAAGCGAGCGGTATTTACACCGTAAATCTTACCGTGATCGATGCAAACGGCGATCGAGCAAACTCGACAAAAATTAATTTTATCACGGTGGAAGAAGATTTAATTCCTATTCTTATATTCAACGAAACATCAATTCAAATAAAGCAAGGGCAACCATTTCAATTTTCGTGTAATATTATCGGGGGAAATAATCCTATTGTAATCTCGTGGGATTTTGGGGATAATAGCCCATTATCAAATAGTACAAATCCTACACATATGTACGAAACTCCGGGTACATATTTGGTGACTTTAACGATTACAGATGCCAACGGTGATTACGCGCTTGCCACGAAGACCATAATTGTAATTCAACAAGATAGCAACAATGGAGATCCACAACTCCCTGTAAAGCTCATGTTCATAACATTCCTAATAGTTGGTATAGTAACACTAGTACCAATCCTTGTAACACAGAAAAGAGAAACCGAGTTATTATACATGAGGGAAGTTTATCTAAAAAAAGGTGCTAAAAAAAAGAAACCTAAAACCATACCTTCATCTCAAATCATTCATAATGGATTTATTTCAAAAGAAAAAAAGATGTCAATAAAGGAAAGAAAAGAAATTGAAAAGATAAAATCTGAATTAAGTATTAATGATCAGGAGTTTCTATGTATTGTACATAAAGGTCCGGTGAAAGGAGCTAATATCTACCTATGCCCACATTGCAATGCGTTTTATTGTAAGGAATGCATAAAAGTGCTAAAGACAAAGGGTGAAAATTGCTGGGCTTGTAATTCCGAATTCGAAATGTGAATTTGACGAGATTTATCTTAGAAAGATTAAAAAAATTGCATTTTATTGAAATATATAAGAGTACTATTAATATTCGCCATTGAATTGAATTGTTTCAAGAAATTCTAACATTACTTGTTTGTTTAGCATGTGATGATCAGAAAGGAAAATATTAAGAAAAGGAGGAAGCCAAATTTATTTAAACAAGAATTAAAATAGAAGTATTATTATTATGGAACATAAAAAATATTATCAATTATAAAAAAAAAGACACATCCTCGGAAAGAAGACCTATGGAACAAATGAGAAGGAATAAGAGGAAGACACTCGTTGGAGTATTACTTGCAATCTTATTCACGATTACAACAAGCATGGTTCCGATGATTACGACCATCCTTAAAAACGAGGCAGTACCGACTAACAAGCACATTAAACCTTCGGGATATTGGACTGCTTCTCCAATTGTAATTGATGAGCATGGTTTAAACAATTGGATGACCTTGGCAGATGACGAATTGTGGTGTACTGGTGATGGGACTCTTTCTAATCCTTTCCTTATCGAGAACATAACTATTGATGGAGGAGGTACTGACTCGTGCATTCTAATATATAATTCACGCGTTCATTTCATCATCCGAAATTGCACGCTTTTTAATTCTAGTTTAGGCTCGGCTCCAGATTATCATGCCGGTATTAAGCTCGTAAATGTTTCGAACGGTCAAATTATTGATAATAATTGTTCATATAATCAAGGTTCAGGCATATTTTTGAGTAATAACAGCCATAACAACTTCATTTCAGGAAATAATGCGAGCAACAACGGAGCAGAAGGAATACTTCTTTATGAATCGTGCGTTAACAACACTATTTCGGGAAACCAAGTCATCCATAATAATGGACGAGGAATCGAAATATTAAAAGCCTGTAATGATAATGTAATCTCGGGTAACACACTAAGCAACATAAATCTTGGCCCGCAATGGTATGGAATATACATTTTAAATAGCAATAATAATTCTGTCAATGGAAATAATATAGACAAACAAACCATGGATGGAATATTCTTGGGTAATTCAAACGATACTCGGGTTTTGGGAAACAACATTAGCCACGGCAATTACTATCACGGCATCAGGTTATCGGCTTGTTATAATAATGTTGTCTCGGGAAACAACGCGAGTAATAATAAGCAATGGGGGATCTTGTTATCAGCCTGCCACGATATCGTGGTGTCTGAAAACACGATAAATAATAATGTTATGGGGATAAACGTGCAATCTGATAGCACTGATAACATCATATCAGGAAACACAGTCAGCAATAATTCGGCACACGGAATTGCCATAATGAGCATTTGTAGCGATAACACCGTCATAGGAAACAACGTGAGTAATAATCAAAATAACGGAATATACTTATATAAATGTTACAATAACACGATCTCGGGTAATAACGCTAGTAATATTAACTCCAGCGAACAAGATAGGGGAATATATTTGGACGAATGCTATGAAAATGTTATATCGGGAAATTCAATAAAAAACAATACCCAAGAGGGGATATATTCAGACAATGGAAATCAAAATACCATCTCCGATAATATCGTGCGGTTTAATTCAGGACACGGGATATTTTTGGAAAATGAAAGCAACAACAACACAATATCAAATAATAATGTGAGTAATAATTTTAATCGTGGGATATTCTTATGGAATTGTAAAAACAACACGATCTCGGAAAATAAAATAAGTAATAGTACATCTTATGGAATATATTTGTTAATTAATTGCACGAACAACCGTATTTCAGAGAATATAATAAAATATAATCAAGAACATGGGATTTGTATAACTGGTATTTGCGATAATAATACCATCGTGGGAAACGCACTCGTGGCCAATCAAGATCGTGGAGTACATTTGGATGGTGCTAGTTCTAACAATACGGTTTGGTTGAATTCCTTCATAGATAACATCGTGAATAATTCGTACGATAATGGAGGCAACAATAAATGGGACAATGGGAGTCATGGAAATTATTGGAGCGATTATCCTGGACCGTTTAATGAACAAGGGATTGGCACGACTTCTTACAATATCTCGGGTCCGGCAGGAAGTCAAGATAATTATCCACTAAACGATTCGATACCGATCGTTAGCTTTACTGCCACGCAATTTGAAATAATTGCAACCCAATCCGTTCAATTTATTTTCACGGGGAGGGGAGGGAACCTTGCGTTTGAGTACGAATGGAATTTTGGGGATGGGAGTCCGTCCTCTTATCACAAGAATCCCATTCATCGATATGACGGAAGCGGCGTATTTAATGTGAGCCTTACTGTAGCCGACGCTACGGGAGATATCGTCTTCAACACTTCATATGATTTCATCACAGTACTTCCCAATCTTATTCCGGTTGCAGATTTCAGCGTGAACGCCACGAGTATTTTAGAAGGCGAATCGATAAAATTTACATTTAATGGGACTGGGGGAAATTCTCCTTTCGTTATTGAGTGGTACTTTGGAGACGAGACCCCCGTTTCAAACGAGACTAGTCCCGTGCATATGTACGATACTGCGGGTGAATATGTCGTGATCCTGACGATAATAGACGCAAATGGAGACACTTCCATAAAAACAACATACATAAGCGTAACAGAAGATGAAGTACCTGCGACCGAACCATTTCCAGTGGAAATAGTTTTCGTTATTTTTCTCGTCGTGGGTATTATAACATTGGTGGGTACTCTCGTAGCAATAAAAAAAAAGAAAGGAGGAGCAATAACATCAAGTATCGCGCAATATCCTTTAGATGGAAAAAGATTATCAAAATATAAAGGTAAAGTCCAAAAAGCAGGGGCATCTCCCTTGGATCCTCGTTCTTCCTCGTTTCTTTTAAAGGGATCGGTTTCAAGCGAGGCCAGCGCTGTCGAAACATTGAAACATAAAGAAGAGTTAGCCAAGACAGAATCTGAACTTGACATTAACGAACAGGAGTTTCTGTGCGTGGTACACAAGGGTCCCGTGAAAGGAGCTAATATATACCTTTGTCCCCATTGCAAGGCGTTTTACTGCAGGGAATGCATTAAAGTACTAAAAGCGAAGGGAGAAAAATGCTGGGCTTGCAACCACGACTTCGAGCTATAACTCGAGCTAAACTTAAAAATGTCTGAAAATGTTGAAGAGATCAATCTCGGTAATTAAACTTTTACAACTCTAAAAGCAATATTCAGACAATTTTTTTTCATTTTTTTCTTGCATTTCTATTTTTTTCAAGGATTATGATACTACTGAAAAAGTTACCCACATGCATTTATAAAGCAATTAGCAAGTAAGATAATAGAGAATAGCATAATTTTCAAGATTTTAAAATGAATTTGACAAGCAAGGCTGGACGGAAACGAGCCAAAAAAGTTAATAAAAAATTAGTCGTGGCAGGTTTGATGTTATTATTCTTCCTGATAGTTCCAAATTTGCATTCAATCGTTCAATCTGATGCCATAGCGCCCGATTCCGGATTAATTGAGAAAAATATTAAACTTGCAGAATCTTGGGTACTTCCAGCTCCAATTGTCATTGACGAGTTGAGCGCCCAGAACTGGACCTGGGCGGCCAATACTTACGGTTGGTGCAGTGGTAATGGAAGTGTTTCAAATCCTTATCTCATTGAAAATGTCACAATTGATGGAATGAATAGCGGTTCTTGCGTCTCGATTAGCAACTCTCGAGCTTACTTTCTCATAAGAAATTGCACGCTATTCAATTCAAGTATTGGAAGTTTCCCTAATAACAATGCTGGTATTAAGTTAGTAAATACTACAAATGGACAGATTATGAATAACGATTGTTCAAATAATCAAGGCGTGGGGGTAAATTTAGTGAGTGGTTGCTATAATAATAATGTCTCGGAAAACATCGCAAATAACAACCAATACGGAATATTTATGTATAATAGCGATAATAACACCATCTCGAGAAACATCGTAAATAACAACCAATACGGAATATACTTATATTATTGCGATAATAACACTGTCTCGGAAAACTTCGCAATCACCAATTCACAATATGGAATGTATATATATCAAAGCAATATCAACACCCTTTCAGATAATAATGCAAGATACAACTCACAATATGGAATATATTTGAAAAATAGTGAGGACAATACCGTCTCGGGAAATAATGCGAGCAACAACAGATACGGATTATATGAAACTGATTGTTATGCTAACACTTTCGCTGTAAATAATGCAAGCAACAACGCTAATTCAGGGATATACTTGAAAAATGGCAATGATGACACCGTCTCGGGAAATATAATGATCAACAATAAATATGGGATATATTTGTCTGGTTATAATGATGCCATTCTATACGATAATGACATTCATAATTGTGGCCTGCATGTTAGTGGATCTCTTGAACAATTAAGCTCTTACGACATCAATACTTCAAACGAAGTGAACGGAAAGCCGCTTTACTATTATGCAGATAAGACCGGATTAGGAACGAATAACTTTACTAACGCAGGCCAGGTCTTGTTGATCAATTGTAATAATTCCGTTATTTCGGGCTTGAATACTTCTCGAACATCTATCGGAATCTCCTTGTACTATTGTTCACACAACATCATCTCGGAAAATTACGCCAACGATAATACAGACCATGGAATTTATCTGAGGAATGGAAATAATAACATGATCTCTGGAAATACTGTAAATAATAACGCCAATAATGGGATATACTTGATTGTAGACGATAATAACACTATCTTGGGAAATATATTGAATAAAAACGCTGATTGTGGGATATATATATATGGAAGTAATGATCCTATTTTATACGATAATGATATGCATGATTGTGGCTTGGGAGTTGGAGGATCTCTTGAAGATTATTACTCTTATGACATTAACATTTCAAACGAGGTGAATGGAAAGTCGCTTTACTACTACGTGAACAAGACGGATCTTGATGCAAGCAATTTTACTAACGCAGGTCAGGTCTTTTTAATTAATTGTAATAA
>JBHLMB010000365.1:0-4021 GCA_048938565.1 Promethearchaeota archaeon
ACGCAAGAAAAACAAAAGAGAAAATCTCTCAATCATATAAGGTTGAATCAATTAAAAAAGCAAGAACTCGAAGAGGAGTATATCAAAAGCCTTCAGAGATAGCAAAAACCGGGATCTCAAAACCAAAAGAAGAGCCAAAGAAAAAGAAAATTAGTAAAGACAAACAAGAACCTGAAACACCTAAAGCAGCAGATGAAGAAAAGACGACAGACTTCGATTCATTACTTAAAGAAGAAGGCTTGAAAGAAAAAAAAGTATTCACGAGATCTCAATTAAAGAAATGGAATATAGATAAACTAAGAGAGCAATGTCGTAAAAGTGCAATTAAATTCAACAAAAAAGCAACGAAATCTGAATTAATTCAGAAACTTCTTGATAAAAATAAAAAATAAATTTTTTTAATCTTTTTTTAAGATTTTATAATACTCGTTAAATTGCGTTTAAGAAGACCCAAAGATGGTCTTCCGTCTGTTCCTGCTAAAGCAATTAAGACGACCGAAGCAGAGCTTACAATCACGGCAAAACCGGATTCTAATTCGATTGTAGTGTCTTTCAGAGCACCTTTACCAGTTTTTACTCCTAATGTATTTGCATCCTTTATAATGCTTGAACACGCTATTGCTATTGAGCCGTGATCCATTTCGGTCAATGTTTGGCCAACGATTACTTTTCCATCAGTATGAGCTGCAATCAAGCCTTCACATTCGGGAACAGCATCCATCAACTCTGCAAGCTTTTTTTCTATCGCTTTTTTATCCATTTGAATACGTCTCTTTTTATATTTCAACTAGATTATATTGAGATTCTTTACTATAAGAAGTTATATCGTGAGTATAACATATAAAAAAAAGGAAGATTATAAAAACATTTGCTTATCTTATCAATTTTATTTTATCATTTCTTATGAAAATGGAAACCATGAAACTAAATAAGTTATTTCAAGATTATGAGTATCAAGTTTTCTTCCAAGGCAACCATTGTTTCTCCTTTTGAAGTTTCTAACCGTATGAAATTTAAAGTTCCTTCATTAAGAGCTTTAACAACTTGCTTTCCTTTTCCAATTAAACTCGTAATGTAGGCGGCAACCTCTTCCGTAAGGTTTATATCCAAGTTAGATTTTATTGGAAGACCGGATGCGTCGCAAATAATTACACCCCGCACTCCCTCCTTTTCTTCAAAACGTCGAATTATGTTTTTTACCTCGTTCACATCAATCGTGGTATGTTCACCTTTTTATAATAAAAAAAAATACTTATTATAGTAATAAATTTAGTGTTTAAAAATTATTACCATATAATATATTTTAATATTTAAACAATTTTGCTTTAAGTACCAAAAAAGAGAAAAAGATTCTTTTGTGATAAATTTTTTTTATAAAAAGTAATCCTTAAACATGTTGTACTTTCGTTCTTCTCCGACTGTAGTATTACCCATGTGTCCTGGAAATACAATAAAATTATCTGTTATGTCCGGATTATACATTATCTTTTCCTTTATACTACTCATTAAAATCTTTAGATCTCCCCCGTGAATATCTGAACGCCCTACACTTCTCCTAAATAATAAATCTCCTGAAAATATAATTCCATCGCATCGTTGGCCGTTGATTTCTTTGACATCGCTCGTATGTAATATTATGCTCGCTGGAGAATGACCTGGAGTTTCTAAAATATGTAAAGTTATATCATCT
This sequence comes from Promethearchaeota archaeon, assembly GCA_048938565.1. Lineage (GTDB taxonomy): Archaea > Asgardarchaeota > Lokiarchaeia > Sigyniarchaeales > SOKP01 > FT1-020. Next base: position 1,691 of record JBHLMB010000365.1, read on the forward strand.
AATTCTATAGTATTTCCTTCATTTAGGCTGATATCCGGAGGGCGTTTAATTGCTAGAAAGAACTGGCTTTTTTCCTTGTTACAATACATTAAGTTCGTGTTAAAATGCCTTACAATTCTTTCCGCATTAGCAGTATGGTCAGGATGGTCATGAGTCAATACTACGCCCAAGACTTCCACCCTATTTGGTAAATTCTCGACTTTCTCAATAATATGCTCTGGTTCGTCTCCAGGATCTATAATAATGATTGTATGATCAGAACCAAATATATAGCAGTTTGTAGCCATAAATCCTACAATTAACTTATGTAAAATCAAAATTAAGACCTTTGAATACTAATAACATGAATATATAATAAGAAAAATTATAAAAAGCTAGTTTTTCAAATTATGGTTCTTTATTAAATCGTTTATTTCAACTAACTTTTTATAGACGGCCAATCCTTTTTCCGTGAGTTGGATTGACTTTTTTCCGTCATTCTCTTCGATTTTGATAAGACCCCTTTTAATCAAGTCTTTTCTGACTCTAAAAAACGAATTATAGTAACTAAACTTATTTAATTCGTTATAAAAAGTATGCTTATCGGTTTTATAATTTTTAAATCCAGTTAATACCTGTAAAGTGTCTCTAAATCCTTTTTTTTTTAAAAAAGATATTAATTCTTCGATTACTTTCATTAATACCCCTAGCTGTAGATGAATCTATTTTATCTAGATGATGATTAAAATAAAGCATGAGGTTTAAAAAAGTTTATGAAATAACTTTCCATGGAATATGGTGTATTATTGGTGCCATATCATAATCTTTGATCATCAATTTAGAATTTTTATATTATTGAAATTGCATTTTTAGAACATAAATGTTTAAAAGAAAGTTCTATTTTTGTTATATCGGGAAGGAATGTAAAGTACAAAAATTTTAATTGTTAAAAATACGATAATGGAAGAAAACAAATTATCATCCCTGAAATTGTATGAATATTTGGTAAAAAATTCCAGTGAATTAATAATCATTATTGATAAGATCGGTACGATTGAATCTATTAACGCTGGAACTCTTCGGGATTCTTTAAGCTATTCACAGATAGACTTACTTGCAAAAAAATGGCAAGAACTATCTCATCCAAATTATAAAGAGGCTATTGCACTTAGATTTAAAAGCGGTCTTGGTCAGGATGTCCACGAAATTCCTGTTGTCAATAAAAAAGGCGAGCTGGTTGATCTAGAGGTGCGAGGAACGACATTTATGGACGATCAAGGCTTAAAAAAAACTATTCTGATGGCAAGAGATATCTCAAAAAGAAAGCAATATAAAAAATTAATAGATGAATATGAAATAAATATTAGAATTGCTAATGAAAAAATGGCATTTTACTCTAATTTGATTTCTTGCGATTTTAACAATATATTACAAAATATATTATCAAAAATAAAACCTATATTGCTCCCTTCAGAAGAATCGATGAATAAGAAAAAAATCGAAGATCTGCTGGAATATATCAAGATTCAATCCGAAAATGGAACTAAACTCGTTTCAAATATTGGAATATTGTCGGACATTGAAACTACGCTCCCATTATTGAAAAAGATTGATGTCATCAAGATGCTTACCGAAGCGATAAAAAAAAAGCAAAAAGAATTTGGTAATGAGGTGCATTTTCACATCGAATCTGAAACTTCTTTCTATTATGTTTATGCAAACGAGTTAATGTATGTTGTCTTTGAGAATCTCATCGAAGATTTTATAATACAAAACAATGCCGATCAAATAGAAATATTTATCAGAGCATCTATTAAAGAAGTGGGCGAAAAAAAGTACTTGAAAATGGAATTTCGCAATAATGTTAAAAAAGAAGAATTTACTAGAATAAAGAATATAATAGAAAACGACTCTAAAATAAAATCTCCTCTTGATGTGAATTTAGGGTTATTCCTTGTCAAAAAAATAATAGACATATACAATGGTAATATTAAAGTCGTAGAAAAAGAAAGTAAAGAAGCATCAAAAATATATGCCCTTATTTTAACAATACCTTTGATGTAATTGTTGAAAAAAAATATTATACAAATTTTTAAGATAATAATAATTCTTTCTGGAAAAAAATTCGATTTCTCATTATCATTAACTCGTCAGGAAAATTAGTATATATTGATTCAATAAAATGCCCTCTATACTTCCAATTTAAAATCTTTATCATCCATAGTTCAGTATTCACATCCCATACATAACATTTTAGACCATTGTCAATGATTTGTGTCAAGTTAGCGTTTTCAATAGTTTGTTCTATATTTAAATTCAAGGCGTAAATATTTAGAGCTAATAATTTTTTAA
>JBHLMB010000366.1:0-551 GCA_048938565.1 Promethearchaeota archaeon
GTCCTATTATTGGTATATGTCTTGGACATCAAGCCATTATTGAAGCTTTTGGCGAGTTGGAGAATCCTGAAATCGAACAAGAATATGTTGGTCTCGCAAAAGTAGGACCGATGCACGGTAAGGTCTCAAAAATTTTTCACGATCAAGAAACTATCTATAAAAATCTGCCAAATCCATTGATGGGCGTTCGGTACCATTCTTTAAGCGCAAAGCCAGATTTATTGCCTCACGAGCTTAAGATAAGCGCCACAGCTGACGATGGGACCATAATGGGAATTCGACACGAGAAATATCCAATAGAAGGTGTTCAATTTCACCCCGAATCGATAAAAATGAAACCAGAAGGAATGAAAATATTAAAAAATTTCTTAGAATTATAATTTTTATATTTAATGAAAAAATAATAAATCAATAATAATGAGCCATAATTTACAAGTTATCGAGCAAAAACACTTGATATTTAGAAAGAAGTTTGATACTTCGGAATTAATAAATCAATTTCCACCTAAAATTTTCAATAACAATAAAAAAATCGTGTTTAATATTGCGTG
>JBHLMB010000366.1:561-3651 GCA_048938565.1 Promethearchaeota archaeon
GGACAAGAAAAAGGGCATACTCCACAAATGACAGATGTGACGGTTGGGTATATATATAAAAAAATCGTGTTTAATATTGCGTGCCCTCTTGGTTGCGTTCATGTGGGTAATGTAATAATATCAAAATGGTCTCAAATTGAGTGGCCAGAAGATTTATCTCAAAACAAGTTATTGACATCTCATTTGATGGATCATGATATCTACAAGTATCAATCGAGATTTTCCGATCTTAACGCCATTGAGTGGCATGTTAATTTTGCGGATCGCAACTTATTTGGTTATTATGGAGGAGGGCTATTTGCTCAGGACGAGATGCAAGTAGCAGAACATCCAATATTAGGTTCTATAAGAGAATGCCTGTGCGAACTTGAATTAGAAGATTTAAAATATGGCCCATACACGAGGGATGTGAATTCTTCTCCCACACCCGTATTAATTCAAGGAGCACAAAGACGGGTGGAAATATCCATCGAACCTAGCAAGATATATGGAAGACCAAATGGATTATATGGTAAGGAATTCAGCAATGCCAGTGAAACGACGATTAAAAAGGCAACGAGAGTTCTTTCTCCTCCAACCATTACGAATTTAATCGCAATGGAAGCTCCAAAATACGGTAAAGGAAAATATTCCCTAAAGACAATAACGGAAGTGTTTAACACTGCGTATTCCGCCTTTTTAGCAACGAAAATAGAATCTTATAGTCAAAGTGGAAAATTGAATCCTGTTATTGTACACACGGGTAATTGGGGTACCGGAGCATATGGAGGAGATAAAACCTTGATGGCATTATTACAAATATTGTCATCTAGTATAGCTGGAATTGATTACCTCGTGTATCATTGCTTTAACACGGAATTAAGCGAGCATTATAAAGAAGGGCTAAAAATATTCGAAGAATTAACATCTTATAAAGAAAATACTACAATTATAAATCTAATACACGAAATCGAAAAGATGGATTTTGAATGGGGCGCGACTGATGGAAATTAAATGCATAAATATATTAATAATGAGAAACGGAAAAAATGGAATTTATCAATCATAATTTTGAAGAAGGAGCATCATCATATGATGATAAAATTCCTAACATCATCCCATATTACGACATCATGCTGAACGCCGTTGTAAGCTCAATCCCATTTGATTCAGAAGAACAAATTAATGTTCTTGAATTAGGTTCTGGAACGGGCAATCTTACAAAAAAAATCAAGTAGAAATTCGTTAATTCCTCCATAATATGTGTTGACATTTCTCCCTCAATGTTAGACATCGCTCGAGAGAATTTAAAGGAATTCAGTGGCATAGAATTTAAATTAGAAGACTTTTACTATTTTTCTTTCAAAAAAGACTACGATGCTGTAGTGTCGTCTTTGGCGCTTCATCACATCCTTTCTGACAATAGTAAAAAAGATATATATAGAAAAATATTCGCCTTATTAAAGGAAAACTGTTTTTTTTTTAATTTTGATACCGTTTCAGGAGCAAATCATTCAATACAAAGAATATACATGGATGCTTGGCTTTCCTTCTTAAAAAAAATGCACTCTCAAGGCGAAATTGACGATTTATTGACACATCATTACCGAGAAGAATACATCGCAACACTTCAGGAACAAATAGATTGGCTAAAAAATATCGGATTTCATCCAGTGTACATTGTTGCAAAATACTATAAATTCGCCTTATTCGGTAGTTATAAATAATGATAGATCTAGCTCGTCGATAATGAAAGAATCGATTAATTTAGATGATGTTGCTCTTATCGGTAGAACTTTTGCGGAATATGAGAAAATGTTTAGATTAAGAGATTTTGATTTAAATAGCTACAAGATTTTAGATGTTGGTTCGGGAGTGAGTTCTTTTTGTGCAGAAGCTAATAAAGCAGGTTTCAAAGTCAAGGCACTTGATCCTATCTATGGCCAGGATTCACATTAGCTAGAAAATAAATCTAAAAAGGATTTGGCTCATGTTATCAAAGAACTTAACGGCGTGGAGTATCTTTACAATTGGAATCTATTCAATTCTAAGGAAACTTTAAAGCTACAAAGAGAAAAGGCTTATAAGGCTTTTTTAGAAGATTATAAAGCAAATAGAGAAGCTTACATCTTAGGAGCGTTACCGAGAACAATATTTGATGATGATCAATTTGATATCGTGCTTTCGTCTCACTTTTTATTCGTATATGAGCACCTGTTCGATTATAAATTTCATTTAAATGCAATTAGAGAAATGCTTAGGATATGTATAAGCGAAATACGTATTTTTCCACTTATTAACTTGAAAGGTGAGGCATCTAAATTTCTCAATAGAATAAGTAAAGACAAGGAATTGATATATTCCAAAATTTCGATTGAAAAAATAAACTACGAATTTGCGATTGGTGGAAATGAAATGATGAGAATTATCAAATAATCATTTTTTTGATTGATCTCATCACTTTCAATAGGTCTAATTTTATATGTCCTTACACCAATGACTTAAATTTATATTATTTACATTACATTAGGTGGATAAGTAATTTTGTAAAACAGGATATAATAGGAAATATGAATGAAGTCATTTTATTTGGAATTATTTGTTTAATCGTGCTGAGATTTCTAGCCTTAATTGGTTCAATAGATTTTTTCTATATAACAAAAGACATAAATCTGGTTTATCTTTCGATAGGATGGGGACTAGAGATTATTGCGGGTTTCTGTCCAATTATTTCCTCGGTGATAGAAAATATAACATTATCTAATTTATTCTTATTTTTAAATAGCGTGTTTATTGCTTTAGGATCTTTCGTTATTGTTATGGCAATGATAAAATATATCATGACTATAAGTAATCATTACATTATTATAATGGTTAGCCTCCTTACTTCTATATCGCTTATGATGTACTTATTATTAAGAGCTCCAAAGGTTTCAATTCTATTTAACAATATTGTAATGAATCTATGCTCTATAATAATTACAATCATTCTATTATTTAAATCAAAATCCTTGAAGATGGCGTTGGGTAAGAGTATTAGATGGTATTTTGTTTTTATGGCTCTTTATTGGGGATTTACACCCTTATCAGCGGTGATCTATTCTCAAGGAT
>JBHLMB010000366.1:3661-4012 GCA_048938565.1 Promethearchaeota archaeon
GGATATGAGTTTGGTATGTATACCAGTAATAACAATTTTTTAATTATGGTTAATTATGGATATGGAATCCTCTTAACGAGCGTGCAAATTGTATTTGTCATTCATGTAGAATTTAAAATTAGAATGAACCAGAATATAGAACTCAAAGACAAATATTCACATGAGTTAGGAAACATTTTACAAACTATTTATTCTTCCATACAGCTTGTAAGAAAAAACGATGCTATTGACGATGAAAATATTGACTTGTTAAATTTATCAGAAGAAAAATGCCTTTCCGCTGCTAAATTCTTAAAAAACATCCGAAAGCTATGATTCAATGGATATAATATTCAAGATCATATAGTTTGA
>JBHLMB010000367.1:0-4012 GCA_048938565.1 Promethearchaeota archaeon
TTCAGATGTTTACACACTGGATGCTACAGCAACAATACGCGACTATTTAGATTACGCCGAAAAACTCGATTCGTTTAACATAATGTTTGTAAAATACATCAATCGATTATTCCATATTTTGAAATACAACGATAAAAACTTCAAAAAACACTGTCAGATAGGGGAATATACCCATAAAGAAAGATTTTATCTAAAAAATTTCGTTTCGAAAGCTTTAAAAAAGGACTACCCGCATCTTGCCCGATTCCTGCTTAAGTCGTTCAAGTTAAATAAATATCGGAGAGTAAAAGCTCACGAAAATCCTGAAAAAATCGAGATTTCAGAAGATAAAAAAAAAGCTTTCATTTCTACAGTTGGATCTACTCGAGATATTGAGATGGACATCGATGAAATTAAGACTTTAGTTTTTACCTATTGTTTTTTCATCGATGCCTTAGATTTATGATTATCAGTTAATTTCTTCAGGTTTTCAATTGATAATCTATTTATCTCAATCTTGTTTCTACATAAGAAATCAATTTTTCTAATCTTGAGCGCAATTTCTCATCCTTTTTTTCACTTAAATCGTTTAATATCGATTGAAGTTTAGGAACTAAATTAACGGCTTCTTCTTCGTAAACTTTCAGGGGAATTGAGCTCAATTTTTCTAATAAACTATAATCAGATTGATCAATAGCAATGCAAATTGTTCTAAAAATATCTGTAAAATAACCAAAGCTATCTAATAAATCAATCAAATATGAATAATACAATTTTAATTCGAAAAAACGAATCAATCTTGGAACACAATATTTTTTGATGGGAGTTATAAAATCGGTAACATCACTTATGTACCATAATATTTCAAGCAATCTATGCATTAAATTTCGATCGTCGTGTTTGGTGAGAAGGAGGCAAATCATTTGGATAAGCTCAAGGCCTTATCCTGGCATGAAATACCTCGCCTGGACGAGCGATCTCGACACTTTTTACTTTTATTTCAAGTGATCCCCCGTCGCGTGAAGAACTATATAGCCTTCTCTTCCTAAAAAAGGCAGGGTACGCGAATAGAAGCAGCGCTAGAGGAGAAAACTCGCCTAAAGACATTACAAGTATTGTTGAAAGAAGGGATCGGTCTATCGAGCAGGACGGATCTCGTGATTGACATCTTAATTCTTCCATCGCGAGATCTCTTTACAGGGAGTACTGCGAATACGCAGACGATTACGTGGACGGACACATTTTTTAGCTTCAAAAAAAAGACTAGTGTTTTCGTAATTTTCTTTTTTTATTTCTATTTTTCGTTTTTTTTTTTCTCACTTTTTTTTTGACAGCTTGATTAGTTGATACGTTATACTGCAGATTTTTTGGATCAATTTTCGGGATCTATCCATAAATTAATAAAATGACATAATAAAAAATAAATAAGGAAAGCACTTTTACTTTAGAAAGAGCAACATAAAAATTTTTCCTTTCGCAAAACAAGAATAGAGCGTGAGATAAAGTGTTTTATGAGAAGATCATCAAAATAATCGCAACATTAGGCCCAGCTTCGACATCCAAGAAAATGTTAAAAAATTTGATTGATGCCGGAGTTGATGTGTTTCGGCTGAATTTCTCGCACGGAACACACGAAGAAAAACGAGAAATAATTCAACGCATACGTGAAGTAAGCGATACAATAGGAATTTTAGCTGACATACAAGGACCAAAAATACGAGTTGGTACTTTCAAGGAAAAATCTTATAATCTCAATGTAGGACAAGAAATAAAGGTTTTCGAAAAAGAAATTGATGGGACAAACGAAGAATTTTCAATTCCACTTCCAGGATTCCTAAAATCAATGAAAAAGGGAGATGTTTTTTACATAAACGATGGCATTATCAAAGTTCAGGTCGATAAGCTTTTCAAGGATCACCTCGTTGCGAACGTGTTAGCTGGGGGATCTATAAGCGATAGAAAAGGCGTAAACATCCCTAGAGGGGAATTACAACAAAAAGTGCCTACTGAAAAAGACATCAAGGATCTGGAACTTATCGCCGAACTTAACACTGAATATGTTGCCATTTCGTTCGTTTCTAGCGGAGATGATGTTCTTCATGTCAAAAAAATTTTAGAAAATTATGGTAACGATCAAATCAAGCTCATATCCAAAATTGAGCGCCCTATTGCATTAGATAACTTTGATCAAATATTAACGGTAAGCGATGGAATTATGGTTGCCCGAGGCGATCTAGGCGTGGAAATAGAACCTGACCAAGTACCCTTGAGGCAAAAAGAGATGATCTACAAGTGTAATAGGGAAGGTAAGCCCGTGATTGTTGCCACCCAAATGCTAGAATCAATGATAACGAATCCCATACCAACAAGAGCAGAAGCTAATGACATATACAACGCGGTAATTGATAGAACCGATGCCGTGATGTTAAGCGCAGAAACAGCAGTTGGTAAATATCCAACAAACGCAGTAAGCTTCATGAGAAAGATATCTCGTACGGCTAACGAAAACATGCCTCGTAGATCCCCCGACGACTTTGATTCTGAAAGACTAACTCACACGCAGACTTTAGGACACGCTATATACGATTTAGCTCGAGAAATGAAGGAATTAAATTTTAGGGGAAAAATTCTAGTAATAACGCGAGGTGGGTTTGGAGTAAAGATGATCGCAAAATTCAGGCCAGAACTACCAATAATTGCCATAACTCCCTCCAAAAGAACGGCAAGAGAGCTAAACCTCATATGGGGCGTGCATCCGGTATATTTCGATGATCCTGATTTTTATAACATGGATGTGGAAAGCATAATCGAGCGTTCCGTGAAAAATACTGTTGAGATTGGAATGTTGGACGAGAATGAGCATGTTATCATCTTATTAGTCTCGAGGAAGTATCAGAGAAGGGGGAATGTCATCGGACTTTATTATGTTGGTGAAATACTAGAAGCATAAAAATAATCTTAAATTCCTTGTTATTATATCCCAAGTAATCATTTTTACTTATTTTCATATATCATATAAAAACGAAAAATGCTACAATAAGGTTCTAACACCCATAACGAACATTTTTTTTTTTTGAAAATATATATAAAAGTGAACATTTGTGTATAATGTAATTACTACTAGTTTTCATTTTGTAAATTAGAATATTTCATTAAGAGTTGGGATTTTATCTTCAAAAATTGCTACAATAATAGGTAATGTTAAAGATGGTTCAAAAATCAAAAAATTTTAGCGATCATATAAAGGAATTGGAAAAAGAGCTTCATAATTCTTCTAACTCCATCGTATCCGTCAACACGAAATATCGCGCCTCTCAAGACAAGATCGACAAGTTAAACAAGATTCTCAAGGAAGAGAGAAAGGAGATTCAGATTTTAGTTCGATCCATTAACGAATTATGCAATAAGTTCGATGAACCTTTATTTATTATAAATTCTGAGGATTTAAAAGTACTAAATAACGCAGAAACCATGATCCTAATAAATAACGCCATTCGTGCCATTGCCAATAAAAAATAAGCGAAATTGGAATAACAAGAAATTATTCCCAATAATTTAACACCTAAATGCTCTAAAGAGAAAATTTAATATACAAATGTCTTTTTCGTTGTTAAACACCGGTAAGATCTTTTTTTCTATTTTTAATGCAGATTGCCATTCTATTTCTACAGCCTTTGAATCGAGCGCATTTTGAGAGCAAAATAAAAGGATTAAATCGCATTTTTCTAGATTATCATTCATGTATTTGAAGATATCATCCTTCATGTCCTCCTGCCAATACAATACTTTATCTATTTCGTCCCGTTCGGCTAACTTTTGGGCAATTTCTTTAATTTTAAACCATTCAGCATCCTTAGTGGCATAACTCACGAATATTAATGTTCCCATTGAATTGATCTCTTTTGATTAAAGGTAATAAATCTAGGATAGAATTTGATAAATTGACATCAGGTTAAAAGCTTGTGGTTCAAACAAATCTTTATTAATAATATGAAGGATGGGGGGTCGCCCATCCTCTTGAGGGGGACATGTT
>JBHLMB010000368.1:0-4009 GCA_048938565.1 Promethearchaeota archaeon
GAGAGTTAATTACACGAGAAAAATAAATCATTTTACTATTTTTTTTGTTCCGCAATTCATTAGCCTTCTTTTTAATCCGCTGTACATTGTAAGTCAAACAACTAGAACTTTACCAATCCTTTTATTTTTGGCAGTAATTTCTTTTGAAACGATTCGCAAGCGATCACGCATTTTTCAGACAATGTTTTTGGGGTTTGATCGACCTGAAGATAGACCATATACGGCTTTTTGGCTTTCTTCCCAGATCTTAGTAAATTTAATTGTTATAGATTTTATCGTCTTTTTATTGATTTTGAACAGTTTAGATAATATATATAGTTACACCCTCATTCTCGTTATGGTAAGCGGTATTGGGGATGGTCTTGCCGAACCAATAGGTATTCGATTTGGAAAACATAAATACAATGTAAAGGCCTTGTTTACTGAACAGAAATATACCCGTAGCTTCGAGGGAAGTGCTTGCGTTTTAATTATTAGTTTGATTTCAGTATTGATCTTTTATCCAATTTTTACACCTCCTCAGTTAGTTATTGCATTATCATATTTTCCTATTTGTATGACAATCGTTGAAGCGTTTTCTCCTCATACATGGGATAATCCCTTTTTCTTCTTAGTAGGGGGATTGTTATTATTTACCATTTCACTAATTTAAAAAAAAGAAAATTAAAAAAAAGGTATAAAATATGAATAAAATGATAAAAAATCCATATGCTAGTAAATTTTGGGTGAAGAACTACGATGATGGCGTTCCGGCTGAAGTGGAAGTTCCCGAGATAAATGTCTATGAATTTTTAGACAATACTGCAAAAAACTTCGGGAAAAAACCCGCAATTTACTTCTTGAAAAACAGGATCAACTATAAGAAACTGAAAGATTTAACAGATAGACTTGCAACAGCTTTGGTTGAATTGGGCGTAAAGAAAGGTGATAGAGTTGGGCTTATTATGCCTAATTTTCCCCAATATATTATAGCTTTTTATGGTATTTTGAAAGCAGGAGGAATTGTTAGTTCTTGTAATACGCTTTATACGGAACACGAGTTGATGTACCAATTAAACGATTCAGCCGTAGAAGTACTCATTTCTCACGACGCTCAACTCGATAAAATCAATAATATCAAGAATTCAACCAGCATCCGACACATCATCATATCTAACACTTTAGATTTTGCGCCTATGGCAGACAAAAATCCACCTCAAATCGCAGGAACTAAACAGTTCCTTAATCTCCTCAACAAGACAAAACCGAATCCTCCTAAATTTGAGACCAATGCGAAAGAAGATGTTGCAGTGCTTCAATACACGGGAGGTACTACTGGACTACCAAAAGGTGCTATGCTCACACACTACGCTCTTGTAAGCAGTACTTTAATGATGCATGAATGGTCAAAGATTGCTATTAATAAAGGTAAGGAAACCGTTTTAACCCAATTACCATTATCTCATATATATGGAACTACCGTTTGCATGAATGGATTTATTTATGCTGCGGGTTGCATTGCTTTAAATCCAGATGCCAGAGATCATCAGTCGTTTTTCGAAGTGATGAAAGAGACGCACCCAACTCACATGCCAGGCGTGCCAAGAATATACATGAACTTGTTAGACAGGGAAGATTTCAAGGATTATGTGAAAAATTTTAAATCAATAAAATTATGTATCTCAGGGGCTTCACCAATGCCTCCTGAAATTATGAAACAATTTGAAGACGTGACTGGAGCAAAAATCATAGAAGGATATGGTATGACGGAAACATCTGCTGCAGGAATGTGCAATCCCATAGAAGGAAAAAGAAAATATGGATCCGTGGGAATGGTACATCCCAATATGGAAATAAAAATCGTCGACATTGAAGATTATAATAAGATAATGCCTAGATGTGAAGCTGGTGAAATAATGATAAAAGGACCTTCAATCATGAAAGGATATTGGAACAAGCCAGAAGAGACGGCATCCCAGATTAAAGACGGCTGGATACTTACGGGAGATATCGCAAGAATGGACGAAGATGGGTATATTTACATCGTTGATCGGAAAAAAGACATGATTAATATCAGTGGTTTTAAGGTTTATCCAAGAGAACTTGAGGATCTTCTAATAGAACACGAAGCGGTGGACAATGCTGCTGTTATTGGACTTCCTAATCCCGATAATCCTGGAAGTGATATCGTTAAAGCATATATTGTCTTGAAAACAGATTATCCTGAAAGCGTAGAACTTTTAGCAGAAATACAGGAATTTTGTAGGAAAAACTTAGCTCCATATAAAATACCAAAGAAATTCGAATTCCGCAAGGAACTTCCTGAAACAGGTGTAGGTAAAATCCTCCGTAAAGATTTGAAGAAGTATGAAGCTTATCAAAGAGGAGAGGAAGTCTAAATAAAGAATTTCATTAGTTTAAAAGGAGTGGTAAAAATGAAAGATGCAATCGAAAAATCTAAAAAAAAAGATAACGAGGAATGGAATAATACTAGTTTTATTTCCGAATCATCAGGTGCATCTACAAATTCCAGAGAGATTTTAGAATTCCAGATTTCTCTGTGTTCTAATATAATCAGGGGATATGGAGAGGCTGAAACCTCTGCTTTAGGAATTTCTCATCCGGTAGATAGGATCGGAAAAACAAAATCAGTTGGATTGCCCATGCCAAACATAGAAATTAAGATCGTTGATGTGAACGATTATAATAAAATAATGCCTTTAGGAGAATCAGGTGAAATCTTATTAAAAGGACATTCTATCATGAAGGGATATTGGAACAAACCAGAACAGACTTCCAAGCAAATGAAAGATGGGTGGTTTTTTACTGGAAATGTCGGGAGAATGGACGAAGATGGGTATGTGTATATTATCGATAAAATACAAAGATAAATTGGAACTTAGAAAAAATTAAAGAGCTTTATAATATATTTAATCATTTCAATTCTTTTTTTTTGTTATTTCGCTGTTATTATTAAATTCTGTCTCACTTTCGTCCTGTAATGCAACAAATACCACTATTGGAGAGAGCAAACTACTCAATCCCATTCCAAACGATGTCAATTTGTATGAGACGCGAACAGGTCGAGTATCGTGTACGATTCTTTCAATTAATCCAAATTTACGCAAGGACATCAAACGATTTGTGAGAGTACGAGTGTTAATCTCAGGTAAGGCGCTTCTTAGATCGTTAAAATATGGCTCTTCCAAGAAGTTTATCATGTAAAGAATATTGATTGTCCATTTTCCACGAAATAGATCAAACGAACGGTTGATAAAAGTTATATTAGTCGCAATAATTTCTTTCAGTGGAACCTTTTTTTTTAATTCTCTTTCCATACCTAAATCGTTAGCTTCTTGAATCTTTGGAAGGAGTTCAATAATTTCTTTGAAATTATTAAAATTAAATGACAGAGGATTATTATTTGGATATATTTCATCCATAATTATCGCTAAAGAAAATTAAATTATATTATTAAAATAAAATTATGCTTTTGAACTTTTATCAAGGAGATCTATAAATTGATTTATTTATTGTATATTTCTTTTTTCTAAAAACTCCTGGAAAGTACACATAGCATCTAATGCTTTTGCAGCAGCTTCAGTTGATTCAAAAACGGGAACATCCCTTTTAAGAGATTATTTAAATTTCAGCTGGTTTGTATATTCTCCCTCGCTATCGTAAATTTTTTCGGAAATATATATTAGGGGTTTCTTCATTTCTCTATAAGCTTTCTTTACCGCATTGAAAAAAACATCATTAATTTGGGCATTTTTGCGATAATATTTACATAGAACAATCAAGATATCATTTTTAACTGATATAAATCCTATTGAATATTTATTTTACTTTAATATAAATGAAAAATAAGATATTATTATATTATATTCATATAAAACCAAAGTCTATCAGAAATATGGATCAAACAGAAAATGAAAGGGAATATCATATAATTAATCCCGATAACTTTAAAGAATTCTTTGATCTCATTCCAAAGATGCGAGAAGCCACTCGAATGGGTATTAAAAGG
>JBHLMB010000369.1:0-4003 GCA_048938565.1 Promethearchaeota archaeon
ATTATCAATTATAAATACATGTTAAAAGAGAAGTGAACTTCAAAATGAAGATTGATTATACATCCTATAAGGATGTGGATTTAAACGGTAAAAAAGTACTCATGCGCGTTGATATTAATTCTAACATTGATGTAGAAAACCATGTCATAAGGGATTCTCCAAGAATCCGAGTACTTGTTCCCGCGTTAAACGAGTTAAAAAACAGCGCAATTATCATTTTAGCCCATCAATCAAGACCAGGAAACGACGATTTTACGAATTTAGACATACACGCGAGGGAAATTGAAAAACAACTCGGTCGTCCAGTACAATTCGTGGAAGATATTTACGGTGAGCAGGCGGTTTCAGCGATAAAAAACCTCAAACCTGGTGAAGTTTTAGTCCTAAACAATGTAAGAAAGTTCGAGGGAGAAATGAACAACTATAAGGATTTTTCTGAAGCTGAAAATTCTGAAATGGTAAAAGCGCTTTTTCCGTTAGTGGATTATGTGATCGTTGATGCTTTTGGAGCAGCTCATCGAGCTCACGCATCCATAGTGGGATGGCCAAAAATGATGGCGGGCCCCATTACTACACAGGAACTCTCGGCACTTAAAAAAATCATTGACGAACCTGATAAACCAATGGCAATGATTATAGGTGGCGCAAAAGCCATAGATAAATTCAAGGCGATGCGTTTTAATTTTGATAATGGAAAATTAGACTACGCCCTCTGTTCTGGGCTTACGGCTACATTAATAATGGAAGCCATTGGACAAAAAATGGGTGAACCAAATCGTAAAAGGATTGCTAAAGACCTGGAAGAAAACAAACCTCTCATCTTGGAGACTTATGAAAAATATAAGAACAAGGTTATACTTCCAATAGATTTTGCAATAGAAGATAACGGAAACAGGAAGATAATTCCTGTTGAAGAAGTAGAGGCAATGGCCAAAACTGCTGGTGATATAGGTCCAAAAACCGTTGAAACTTTTAAAGAAGTGATTATGAAATGCAAAACAGTTGTTGCTAACGGCCCTCCAGGCATTTTCGAAGAAGAAGTATTTCGGGTGGCAACCAATGACCTTGTTAAAATAATGGTCGAAGCCACTGAAAAAAATGGAGCTCTGTCCATTATTGGAGGGGGTGAAATGGGAGCGGCGGCATCTATGGCCGGAATGGCCGATAAGGTCTCTTTTATTTCTACAGCTGGAGGAGCCATGCTGGAGATACTTTCGGGAAATGACCTTCCAATGATAAAGGCACTGAGAGAAAAAAAATATTGATTTTTTTCTTTCTTCTTTTAAATTTCTTTTTACATTAATGTGATCTTTTCCTCATTATAAGTTAAAGCAAACAAAAAACGATCAAAAAATTAATAATCAGAGAAAAATTCTTTAAGATCACTAACTTAGTTTTTATTATATTCCCTTTATATCTCTTGGAGCCTATGGTCTAGTGGTTATGACGTCCGCTTGACGTGCGGAAGGTCGGGAGTTCAATCCTCCCTAGGCTCACTTAAATTATCATCAGAGTATTAATATTTCATTTTACATAATTAATATCAAATTATATTCTTATTTCACTCATTACTAATGCTTTAAATGATCAATTTATGCGATATGCATCTCCATTCATAATGCTTAAATAACATTGGTTGTTTTCATAACATAATTTAATAAAAAAAAAATAAAAATTTATGAAATAAAATGGAGAGAAATACAAATATTTTCATCGGAGCAATTGCAATTTTAGTTGCTATCCTCGTTCCTCTCACAATTTTTTTTCTTTTCTTTAATCCCCCTATAGAAATAGAAGAAGAAACTCTCTTAGTGTTTTCGGGAGACGGAGTGGACGGCGAGTACAGGATATCAAGCGTGGATGAATTGAACATTCCTGAATATGGACCGTTCGTAAACCTAAATGTGACTTACAACACAAGCTATCCCGCAGTCACATGGGCGGAAGTATCCGGAGTTTCCTTGTGGAAGGTCATCAATGCGTCTGGGATGCTAATTGATGGAATCGACACCAGCTATTACGAGGTGTCGTTGATCGGATCTGACGGCTACACCAGAACATTAGACCTCGACTTGATAGAAAAGTATCCCAACGACATTTTCATCATCTACGGTGGAAACGATTTCGATCCCGTAAACGACGGCCCGCTTAGAAGCGCAATGAGCAATAATGTGACGGAATTTGAAGCTCAAAGCCGATATTGGGTCAGTAATTTAATAAACATCACGATTAATCAAAAATATCTCCTGGTGTTTTCGGGAGACGGTTTGGATGAGGAATACAAGGTATCAAGCATCAGTGAATTGAATATTACCGAGTTTGGACCATTCGTGAACCTTAACGTGACCTACAATACCACTATCGCTATCACTTGGGCAGAAGTTTCGGGAGTTTCCTTGTGGAAAGTTATTAATGCGTCTAAGATGCTAATTGATGGAATCGACACCAGCTATTACGAGGTGTCGTTGATCGCCTCTGACGGCTACACCAGAACATTGGACCTCGACTTGATAGAAAGCTATCCTGACGATATTTTCATCATCTACGGTGGAAACGATTTTGATCCCGTAAACGACGGCCCATTTAGAAGCGCAATGAGCAATAATGTGACGGAATTTGAAGCTCAAAGCCGGTATTGGGTTCGAAACTTGGAACGGATTACTATTGAATATGTTTAGTATGAAAAAATTTTAATTTTTTTTTTTATTTTAATAATCAAGCGTTTATTTGTGTAAATAATGAAACAAAAGGATTTACTTATTGGAATCGTGCTAGTAGCGGCATCAATTTCCGCTGGATTTATAGGATATTTTATCGTAGTATCTCAGAATCAAGAACAACCATCAAATTTTATGAACGAATTAGGATTACCAAGTAATTGGAATGGGGCACCTCTGGACGCTACGATTTTAGTTGACAACGGCACGGATGTATCTAAGATTTTTTTTAGCGAGATAAAAAAAGGCGTAGAACTTTGGATGGAACAGATTTTAAGCGGAATCGATATACACGAAGAGGAAAACCTCGTGGCAGTCCATAGCTATAAAGACGCCGAACTTGGATTGATTGCAGGTGTCAATGTTTTAGATGTCCTAGAATTAAGTGAAACTTATTTTGGCTGGGATCTAATCTTTCAGTCTCATAATGAATCTCAATCACCTCTCTCAAGAACAACCGGTATAATTATAGACGATGTTTATGGAGCTCCTTCTCGTCCAACATTCATTGCTTTGGCGATTGATCGACAATGGATAGGACAAACAGAATACGCCTCTCAATGGGGTAATTTTACCATTGCGGGTAGAAACATCTCACCACGCTTGTATGACCTCAAGCAAATTAATGTAACAAGTGAATGGAAAGTAAATGTGAAGTTAAATGGTACTTCCGTTTATAACATTACTACTTCTAATATGTGGGATAATGCTATCACGGATACCTATTCATATTACCGAAGTGATGGTTGGAACTTTAATTCGACTTATATCGGGTGCACTGTCTTTGACATCATCAATCAAACCGAAGCTGGAAATTACAACCACTGGCAGGTAAAGTTTAGAGTTGCTGATTCAACCATTCCTTGGGAAGAATATACGCCTTATAACAGGTCAGAGGTCGAGAATGGAATGTATAACGATGGTAATCTCACCATTCCAAGAGATTCAGACGATATTATAAACAAAACTACCAATCCCCCTGGTGTGGGATTGCCAATAACGGATAAACTAATGGTGTTAGCTTTTAGGATTCAAAAACATCGGGAAATAAACGGTGAAACTGGTATTTGGGATCCTGAATGGAAGGCAATGCATTATTGTGGATACGCTCACGGACCATTCGTGGTATATGTTCCAGGGAGAACGAAAGCAAACTATCCAAAATATATTACGGAAATACTAATTGAGGCTTCAAACATATGAAAATGAAGAAGTATTATGTAATTTTTATTTTTTTTATTATGATATTATGTTTATCTTTTACTGTAAATATTCGAGCTTTTCCT
>JBHLMB010000370.1:0-4000 GCA_048938565.1 Promethearchaeota archaeon
CGATCAAAATTTTTCCAGATTAATAGAAGAAGACTTCAGAAAAATCAATTCAATCATAATAAATCCGCTTTTTAGGATAACTGACGACAAGTCCTTAACATATTTGGCAAGCCATTTTGCCAGGGAAGCGCTTGAAAAATATAATTTGAAGTACTTGTATTTTACTAAAGCACATTCTGAAGAAGAATTGATAGATAAGCTGAAATACTTGCTTATGAAGTTTAAAAGACCTTTCATTATCAAGCCAAACGGTGGTTCTGGAGGAGCAGGAGTTGTTCCTATAGGACCTGAAGAGGAATTCAATAACTTGAATCAATTGATAGAAAAAAGTAAAAAAGAGTTTTTTACGAAGTTCATGAAAAATAGAGACCCGTATCCATATACAATACAGGAAATGGCCCAATTTTCCCTTATTAACCCTCCTTGGAAAGCCGATCGCGAAAGTAAACATACATTCGATATCAGGATTTACATGTCTCAAGACAAGGATAAACACGTGATCCCAATAGGAGGCCTGGCGAGAATTGCTCGTAAAACATACCATGGAACGCTTGATAAAGAAGAATTCGTTGTTAACTTATCTGGTTTTGATGGAGAAATAGAAGTTTTTCGAGGGAGGGGGATTTCTGAAACGAATGCTAAAATCCTGAACTTGGACGAAGAAGACCTAGTGAATATTTTTTCAATTGGATGTGTTTTATTCTCGAATATGGCAAATAATTACCAAAAAATAATATCATTCAAGGATTGGGGTAATTTGATTGGTCAAGATGAACATTGATGTATTAGAAAGGATATTAGATGTCTCAAGGAGAAAGGAGTTATATGAACCTATATTATCCGAGCTAAAGAATTTAGATGGCTCAGATCATTTCACGACCATATTTCACGAAACATCTGAAGGAATAATACCAGTCGTTTTTTTCAATAAAGATATAAGTAGTAATGAAATTAAAGCTGTAAAACTCTTTATTGGAGCCCAGCATAACGAGTATAATGGTTTATTTGGAATACTTGAAGTTCTAAAGTTATTGAGAAATGGAGAAATTCCAAAACAAGCGATTATTGACACACATCAAGTACTAGTATTTCTGCCCTTGATGAACCCTTATGGATTTCTCAATCCTCGAAAAGACAACAAGTCAGGATATTATTTAAAAAATGGTACGAATCTCAATAGGTTTTGGCGAAGAGTATTCATACTAGGATTTGAAGGCAACGAAACTGATTTGATCGAGCACCCGATCCCCGAACACGCCACATTCATCAAAAATTTAATTACACCTTACTGGAATAACGAGGAAATAAGTATTTTCATAATCGATTTTCACGAAACATCCCTATTAGGGAGATTTCCCAAAGAACTGAGCTTGAATTTAAGCGTTCACTATAAGTTTGATCATTGGCTTAAAGAATCTATCATTCAAAATATAATAAAATTATATGATATAAAGAAAAATCAAACACCACTTTTTATCAAGTGTAATAATTCAGCAGATCATAGCCACTTAAATCTATCGTACAAACTTATAGAAAAAGTTCGGGAGAAATTATTCGATTATTTATCTGAAAATCAAGGAAAGTTACCCTTTTATTTTGTACATAGCAAGAAAAGTAAGGAACCATGCGAACAGGTCGGAATGATTGTAAATAATAAATTATCGAATATTCTATGGAAAACAGCACTTCCAGTTCACGACCACGAGTTTCACGATCATGGTTGCTTGGTGAGAATGAACGATGCCGCTGAGCGAGATAACTTATATTGCATTGAACTAGAAAATCAAAAGCAATTTTTCAATATATTCGAAGAGAGAGAAAAAGCCAAGGAAGATTCGGAATACTATCCGAAGAAACTTGCCACGATCAACAAGACTCTCGAACTAATAAAACAAACTATAATCGAAGTCATATATTCGGTGCAATAAATCGTCCAAAAGATTTTAGGCATTTAAAAAAAGGAGCGAAGCACCTACCAACGAAATCTCGTTTTTTTTCATGGAATGACCTCCCTTTTTAAACACGACTATCTGATCCTCGGGTAATTCTAAAACTTGCTGATTTTCTTTGAAATTTTTAAATTTGATAACCTTATCATTTTGCGCATGGATTAACATTACTTTTTTCTTAAGATCGTTCCATTCTTCCATAGATCGTTCCTTTTTTATCGATTTAAATACTAAATAGGGCGATATTTTCTCGTTTTTCTCTTTACTCGGATGAACGCTCACTCCTTTTAATAAATAACGTAGGAATATTATTGGATTGTATTTTGCCGAATTTTTCTTGAAATCAGAAAAGGATGAAACCGCAATTATCTTATCAACATTTTTATTTGGAAAACCTCCACATAAGGTGGCGATAGCTCCAATACTAAAACCCACGGCGTAGATTTTCATTTGGTTGAAATCCTCGCTTAATTTAATCCAATCAACGATCTTCTCGAAATCTATTATTCGGTCTGCAAATTGTCCCCTTCTTCCCGCATTTTTAGACTTACCCGATCCCCTGGCGTCATAGGCTAATATGGTATATCCCTGAAGGGCGAGTGGAAAGTAATAGTATTGCAATGTTTTTTTTGTGTCAGAAAATCCATGACTGATGATAATAATCGCATTTTTTGGTTTGATTTTATCAGGATCGTTGGCTTTTACAATATCAACGCTGAGAAACTTATCGTGTTCAATTTCTACTTTCTTCTCGATAACATCAAGATATTGAGATTTTAAGGTTTTCCATCTATCAAACCACATATCCCTGAAGGTCCAATATATTTCGAAAGGAGTATAAATGATTAAGAATGTTGTTGCTGATAAGGAAAAACACGTGTTGAAGTCGTTTCCCCATTTAGCATTGATGTTCCATATGAGCATTGATATTATGATATCTATATAAATCAACGCAATGCGCTTAGGTAATTTTTTTTTGAATTTTTGAATCATTGCATAAAAAATTAAAACATTTCCAATTATGAGTTAATGAGTTAAATAAAAGTGACAACAGAATTAAAACCCATTGGATCCTATTTTTCATTCTATAATTCTACCCAATCTTTGGTCGAAGAGCTCATTCATCCTTACTCGCCTTTATATTGATACTCGTAATCCGCAAAGGCTAATTGACGCACCATTGAATTCCCCGCGAACTTTTCGAATAATTCGTCTAATTTTGACTTGTTTAAATTGCTTTTTTTGGCTTTTTTCATCTATATATATCACTACTTTGAAGGTATAACCCTAACTTAAAAATTAAAAAAGAAAGAAAAAAAATAGCATGTGTTTGATCACTGTCATACATTGAACGCATATTTCAATATTCCGCACAAATAAAACAGGATCAAGTCATAAATTTTCTTAAATTCTGACAACTTGCTTAGATATTTGAAAGGTATGGGAATATCATCCCTTATGGATAGAGGAGGATCAACAGAAGAGATGTTCAAATCGTGGTGAAATGTGTTTCGAGTTTTCACGCATACGAGACTTGCTTGAAAAATCCTTAGTTTTTCTGGACTCGATATGTCAATTTTAGTGGAATCATATTGTTCAATTCCTTTAAGGCCTAAAATAAAATCGCAATGATTTGTATAAGAATTAAATCCCGTTTTTGGGTGGCGAGCAATTAAATTTCCATATGATGGCAATGATTTTTTTAAAATCCCATCATTTAAATCCTCTATCTGAAATGGATATGCTGTGGGATTAAATTGATTTATCAAATTCATCATCAGATCCTTAGAATTAATGGTTCTTTTTAAGAGTGTTTCTATAAACGCTGTAATAAGAACTAAAAGTTCCATTCTCATAAGGCTGCTGAATATGTCTTCGTATTCATCATATCTTAATAAATATTCAATGCTCATGAATTTTTGAGTTATAAATAGCAAAGAATGTTCAGGAAAACCGCTCATATCTGATTTTAGCTTTCAGTTTTAGGTTAATGTTAATTTTTTCCAAAATTACTGCTAAACATTATTTATGTGATAATAATTGCATTTAAA
>JBHLMB010000371.1:0-3992 GCA_048938565.1 Promethearchaeota archaeon
ATTATCTTTTTATTGATACTTACACCATCTGTAAGTATTATTGGCAATAATGTCGCCTATGCTTTTGGTCTCAAAGAAGTTCCTTGGTGAATGGTAATAATTCACATCTGATTTTTATGGGGATAGTATATTGCTCAAAAGTAAAAAGTTTCTCAAATTTTAAGTGTTCATCAAATAGTTCATTTACGGTTTTAATATAATCTCCACTACGACCAATAGCGATCCCCCTTTCCTCATACGATAAAAAGAAAATTCGAAGGATATTTTCGCCCGATTCCTTCTCTCTCTCTAATCTCACATCATGAATATAAGTATCAGGAAAAAAACTAAACAATTGATGAACTAAATTCTTTTCTAAACTGATGATAATAATTTTTTTATTGATTGACTCCTTTCTTAAGGTATTTTGGAAGGCTTTAGATTTGAAGTAATCCTCTTTCTTTACAAAATAGAAAATATATTCGTTCAAAATTATAACATTTACAGGAAATATCTTAGTTTTGTTCTTGAAATATTGATATAGAAGGAGCTCATGATTTGAATATTTTTTTTTGAATTTAATACCTTGTTCTAAAATAGGATTTTCTAATATAGATGTTCTCATACAGATAACGATTTTAAACTACTAATTTAAAGTCCCTGAAAATATTTATAAATATGTCTTGGTTTTTTATAACCATCTTGTATGGTTTTAAATTTCTTGATCATACTGCAGATATTCAAAGCCTCAGCTGGGGAAGGAATCTTGAGGAGGCCTTTTCTCAAAGTGCCCTTAGTTTAATGACAGTTATTTCCCCTGATTTAGAGAGGGTAAGTCAGAATATTACAAAAAAAATCAAGATTACTTCTGAAGATAAAGAATCATTGTTATTTGACTTTTTATCTGAATTTCTCTATATCTTTGATGTAGAGGAATTGATCTTTGGCAACATTAATGTTCTCTCAATTAAAAAAAAAGAAAATCAATATCATCTTAATGCTACAGTAAAGGGAGAAAAATTCAATAAAAATACACATGAAATAGGGACAGAAGTTAAAGCCATTACTTATTCTTTTATAGAAATCACAGAAAATAAAGATCGGATTGAAATTAAGGTAACTTTTGATCTTTAGAAAAAAAGTACAATAAGATGATTTTACCCTTTAACAACTCCAATTGGCACTAATTTCACGATTTTTTCGACAATTTCCAAGTCGTGACTAACCTGAACGACCTGATCAATGTCTTTATAGGCTCCAGGAGCCTCCTCGGCGATTACTTTCATATTGGCGGCTCTAACTAATATTCCTTTTTTAGATAAGGTTGTTTTTATTTTTTCTCCCCAATAGTTTTCTTTTGCTTTCGCCCTAGACATTACTCTCCCCGCACCATGGGCTGTTGATCCAAATGATAAATCCATGGCTTTTTTCTTTCCAACACAAAGATATGACGCAGAGCCCATCGTTCCAGGAATTAATACGGGTTGTCCAATATCTTTATAATCTAAAGGTACTTTAGGATGATTTGGAGGGAATGCTCTTGTAGCTCCTTTCCTGTGAATGTTTAATTTCATTTTTTTACCATCAACTTCGTGCTCCTCAATTTTTAAGATATTGTGGCACACTCCATATATGAGCTTGAGATCCAAGAAATCTAAATCTTGCTTTAAAATGTCCATAAAAGTTTCCCTTATCCAATGTGTGATTAATTGACGATTAGAGAAACCAAAATTAGCTGCACATGACATTTGACTTAAATAATTCTGAGCTTCGGGCGTGTTTGCTGGAACGCAGGCAAGTTCCCTGTCTGGAATTTTAATTTTATAATTTCTCATAGCCTTTTCTATGTTTCTTATTGAATCCGTGCAAACTTGGTGGCCCAATGCTCTACTTCCGGTGTGGACCATTACGGTTATTTGATCCTTTTCTAAAATTCCCATTTTAGAAGCGATATCCTTGTTGTAAATTTCTTCCACTTTCTGAATCTCAAGAAAGTGATTTCCACTACCTAAAGATCCAAGTTGTTTTATGGCTCTTTGTTTCGCTTTTTGAGATACTAAGCTTGCTTGCCCGTCCTTCAAGCATCCATTTTCTTCGCAATGTGTCAAATCGTCTTTAATGGCATATCCATTATCTAAGGCCCAGTTAAGTCCATTCTCAAGCACATTATCTAAGTCAGAAAAACTAATTGATAATTTCCCTTTTGAACCTAAACCTGAAGGAATATTATTGTAAATCGAATCCAATAAATTTGGAAGAGATTTTTCAATGTCGTTTTTAAATAAATTGGTTCTTAAGAGGCGTACTCCACAATTTATATCATATCCGACGCCTCCAGGTGAGATCATTCCCGAATCGTAGTCCGTCCCAGCAACACCCCCAATACAAAATCCATAACCTTGATGGGCGTCAGAAAGAGCAATAGAATGCTTCTCAATCCCTGGAAGGCAAGCAACATTGCTTATCTGATCTAATGTCCTGTCTTGCTTTATTCTTTCCAAAATGTAATCGTTGGCATAGATATGAACGGGGACCTTCATTTGAAATTTTTCAATCTTGCCATAAAATCTTCCCATTAATGTTTTTGGAGGAATTTCATAAATATTTTCCGCGATCTTTTTGACATTCATCATTCAAAATAATGGTTTAGATTTCATAAATATTATTGTTTGTCTTTTAAAGGTGAATTTTATTTGTTTGTTCGTTAAAATTGAATTCAGCTTTAAGAATTTTGAAAAGAGATAAATTAGCTTTATTTAAGTTGTAATATTGATGAGATATTTATCCTAATTATGTTTGCACTATAAAATATAATGAAATATTTAATTTGGATAAAAAGATCCTTATTTAATATCAATAAAATCTAATAATCCTATGGAATCTAAGTTATCGATTATTCCTTCTATTTTTGAGACTGGAATTCCCGCTTCTTCTGCAATTTCGCCTACTGTATGAAAACCATCTGCTAAATGTGCTATTTCGTATTGTTTTCTGCTCAAAAATCCTTGATTAATAACTTGTTGGGGAAGTTTTTTGCTCGTCCAATTTGGTTTTTTATCAGAAATGCCATGCAAATCATCGACAGTGAGTACCATCCCTTTTTTTGCAATTTTTGATTGTGATTTTTTAAAATCTTTCTTAAAGATCTTCAATATGGGTATCTTTAGAGGAATTTCAGCAATTTTTCCATTATCAAGTATCTTATCGATAGATTGATCAAAATCTTTAAATAATCTCACGTCTCCCCCCCAATTATCGAGTTTCTCTCCAAATTGTTGCGTG
Source organism: Promethearchaeota archaeon (assembly GCA_048938565.1). Taxonomy (GTDB): domain Archaea; phylum Asgardarchaeota; class Lokiarchaeia; order Sigyniarchaeales; family SOKP01; genus FT1-020. Next base: position 3,262 of record JBHLMB010000371.1, read on the forward strand.
AATTTATCAATTATCTCGGTAAGACATTTATGAGTTATTTTACTATCGTCGTTTTTATCGGCAGCAGCGGTTATAAGTACTCCTTCTTTAAAGACCAACATCAGGTAGAACACCTGCATGTCAATGACTTTTAGTTCCCCGCTACCTTTAGAAAACTCCACGCTAAAATCTTTTAGCGCCGTGAGAAAACCCGAAACTAAGTCTTGGTTGAATTCAATTGAACCATATTTCCTATGAATTAAGCATATTCCTGTTAATTGGTGAATGAGGTAAACATTATGAAGCAAAATTAAGCACCTCTTGATTATTCTATATTTACTTTTTTCTTTTCAATCGATTGAATATTTTAATAATAATAAAAATCTTGATATTAATAGTTTTGTGCAATTTAAGGTTTTGATGGTTTCTAAAGTTAGAAGTCAATTGGGGCAATCTTCATTAAGATTAGTTCTTGAATTTGAGAAAATTAATAAAAGAAAGGAGACAACAGAAGGATCTACAATATAAAATATCAATATGGAACTATAGCAACTCTTAATATTTTTAATGCTTTATCTTATGTTATTAATCTAATAAAAGAATCGTTTGATTATTTAATTATATTATTTTGAGCCGATAAAATGAAATATTATCTATTTTTTGTTACTGTTGGAAATATGGATGAAGGAAAACATATTGCGAAAACTCTTGTGAAAGAAAATATTGCTGCCGGTGTAAATATCGTTCCAAAT
>JBHLMB010000372.1:0-3986 GCA_048938565.1 Promethearchaeota archaeon
TGTCCGCAATACAATAATATGCTTTTGCGCCCATTTTTTGAAATTCAACGATTTCTAAAGCGGTCGGGAGAGTACCTAAGTGAAAGGAGCCAGAAGGTTTTATCCCGCTCATTACTGCCCAGGATTGATCCGTTTCTATTGCCTTAAAAATATCACCTAAAGAGCGGTGCCCAAATATGATCTTACGTCTAATGAATCGATTTTGAAGCATCTTTTGTCTTGTAGCATCGTTTATATATTCTATTCCGAAATCTTTTATAAGTCTATCGATTTCTTCATCATCAATATTAGCCGAACTCCAAGGATCTATGCCTAATGAAGGTTTTTTTTTTTCCATAGTAATCTTAAATTTGGTGAAAATGTTATATTAAATTAAAAATAACATGAAAAAAAAATTTTCATAAAAATGAAAAAATTTTCTCAAGAAGAAATAAATAAATTCATCCAAATGTTGGATTTTTCCAAGATACAAGGCGGATTAGTGCCCGTTATTGCACAAGATGACAAAACAAATCAAGTCTTGATGATGGCTTTTGCAAACGAAGAAGCTGTTAGGCAATCACTAGAGACGGGAATAGCGTGTTATTATTCACGATCTAGAAATAAACTGTGGAAAAAGGGCGAAGAAAGTGGGCATGTGCAAGAAATACAACAAGTCTTGGTGGATTGTTGCGTTGATACCTTATTATTGAAGGTAAGGCAAAAAGTAGCCGCTTGTCATACAGGTTATTTTTCTTGTTTTCACAGGGAATTTGTTGGTAATGGTTTTAAAACACACGGCAAAAAAATCTTTAACCCTGATGATGTGTATCAAAAATGATTTTAAAAAAATTTAAAAAAGTACGAGTATTATTGAACAAAGCCATTAATAATGAGTTAATTTTTGAAAATTTTTTTATAATTTTCACTTAATTCATTTTTTATTTACGATATTGTGAACTAAGATGAAAAAGGAACAACTTGACGAGATGGATATAAATATTTTGAAAATTCTCCAAAACAATTCAAATACTTCTTATAGATTGATACAAAAGGACCTTGGTATATCCATAGGTACCATTCACAATAGAATTAGCAAGTTAAAATCAGAAAATGGAGGGCCAATCGAAGGATACACGCTCAAGCTAAATAACGCAAAATTAGGCTATGAATTGACTTTCTTAATTCGAATCCAAGTCGATGGAAAACACACGGAAGAACTATTAAATAAAATAAAAGAAAAACCAGAAGTCTGTTCAGTATTTCATACCACAGGGGAGCAATCAGCAGCTCTTATTTGTCGCTTTAAAAAATCTGAAGACGTGCATAATTTCATCAGGGAGATTAATAAGGAAAAATATGTCACGAGAACAATTTCAGATATGGTGCTTAAAACATATAAAAACAGCAGTTTCGTTGAAATTCAGTAATGACGGAAGATTCCTCTTTAAAGATTAAAGAAGCAATATACGAGGATGCATCTCTACTAGCTTCAATCATCCGAGAATCCTTTGTAGATGTCGCCAGAAAGTTCCAACTTTCTATGAGTAATGCACCTACTCACCCTTCCAATTGCAAGAGTGATTGGATTACTTCTGCACTTGAAAAAGGAATAAGATATTTCATTATATACAAGAATAATAACGCTCTTGGATGTGTTGCCTTAGAAAAAGCCAATGAATTAGCTTGTTATATGGAACGGTTGGGAGTAATTCCACAATTCAGGCGACAGGGTCATGGTAGTCGTCTTGTAAATATTGCTCTTCAGGAAGCGAAGAAATTACGAGTAGAGCGGGTGGAAATAGGAATCATTGCAGAAGATGATCGGCTAAAAACTTGGTACGAAAAAAGAGGTTTTATTCTCAAAGAAGTAAAAAAATTCGATCATTTACCTTTTAAAGTTGCTTTTATGTATGTGAATATTGATTAAAACATTCTATATAAAGAACTCTAAATCAGAAAAATTTATTTTTCATATATTCCTAACTTTTTCAACAGAATCAAGTAAATTAACTCAAATATGAAAAATACATGTGATGAAAAATGTCAAGAGTACCAGTTATAATATTAAGAGAAGGCACTGAACAAGTAGAGGAAAAAGAAGCTCGCAAGCAAAATATCAACGCTATGCTTGCAATAACAGAAATGGTGAGATCTACTCTTGGACCAAAAGGAATGGATAAAATGCTTGTTGATGGTTTGGGGGATGTGATGATTACAAACGATGGTGCTGAAATTCTAAAAAATTTAGACATAGAAAGTGTGGCGGCAAACATGATGGTTAATGTCGCCAAGGCCACGGACGACGAAATAGGAGATGGTACGACATCGGCAGTAATTTTTTCGTCTGCGCTTCTTCAGAACGCGTTGGAATTAGTAGAGCAAGACATTCACCCAAAACACATTACTCATGGATATAAATTAGCAGCGGACAAAGCGTTGCAAATTATCGGGCAAATTGAAGAAAAAGTATCAAAAGAAGACAAGACTATTCTTAAAAACGCAGCAATCACCTCAATGAACTCAAAACAGCTTGCAACATCAAAAGAATTTTTCGCAGATTTAGCCATTCAAGCCGTAACACAAATTTCGGGAGATAAAACATTTGATAATATCGGTAATATAAAAATTGTCAAAGCACCTGGAAAATCTCTAGCAGATTCGAAAGTAATTCAAGGTTTATATATCGAAAAAGCAAGGGCGAATCCAACGATGCCTAATGTAACGAAAAATGTTAAAATTGCCGTGATTAGAAAAAAATTAGAGGTTGTGAAAACTGAATTCGATTCCCAAATACAAATTTTTAATCCAGAAGATATTCAAAAGTTTAAGGACCAAGAAGAAAAAATACTTCAGGATTATATGAAAGTATTTAAGGATTTAGGCGTAAACATGATCGTGAACAACCAAGAAATCTCTGATAAATTTGGAGCGTATTTGGCAAGAGAAGGAATAATTGCTATAAAAAATCTAAGCGACGATAATATCAAGGCAGTGTTAAAAACCATTGGTGCGAACTTGGCTAATGATTTGAAAGGATTGTCAGAAGTGGACTTGGGATATGCTGAAACAGTTAAATTTGAAAAAATAGATAAGGACGAATATACGCTCTTTGAAGGTTGTAAAAATCCTAAGGCAATCTCGATAGTGTTAAAAGGAGGTCTTAAAAAGGTTTTAGACACGGCAGAAGTCGCATTACACGATGTTCTTTCCGTCATTGGAAAAATCATCGATACTCAAGCTGTTGTTGGAGGTGGTGGTGCGGTATATATAGAACTCGCCAAACGCCTTAAAGCATACGCTAACGAAATAAGTGGAAAAGAGCAACTTGCCATAACTTCTTTTGCCCTTGCCTTGGAAGAAATTCCAAAAATATTGGTTAAAAACGCTGGATTGGACGAAGTTGAAAAAATCACGGCATTAAGAGCAGCCCATAAGGCGGATGCAGATAAATGGATTGGAATAGACACGATAGAAAATTCAATACAAGACAATTATAAAAAAGGTATCGTGGAACCGTCCGCTTTGATCAAACACATAATGAAGACCGGAACGGAACTGGCCAATCTAATACTACGCGTTGACCGGATCATAGCAGCTAAAAACGCCGCTAAAGACGGGTTTCAATACTAGTTATATTATTTTTTATTCTTTTTTGTTTCTAATAATTTTGATATAAAAGAACCGTTAATAACTTCTATATAATATTCGCTTTTTTAATAATACTATAAATCCAATAGAAACAAGTCCGAAGAAACCAAGTATGATAAACATGTCAAATCCAGGAATGCTAGTATCAGATTTTATGGACTTGTACACTGTAACTTCGTCTTGCCCGATGCTTAAACTTTCATCTAAGGCATAAAACCTGATCGTGACTTCTCCGTTTTCTAGCGCCGTCCAATTACCTACATCGATCGCTCCGTTGTTTATCCCTTCTACCCCAGAGAAATATATTGGATCTCCTCCGTTAAGAGTGTACCACGTGGTTCCAGGGGAGTAATTTG
>JBHLMB010000373.1:0-3982 GCA_048938565.1 Promethearchaeota archaeon
AAAATAATTAAGAAAAGGAAATGAAAGTCATATGAAATTGAATATATATGAGTCGCTGAAAAAAAAATGGTATTTAATCATACCTCTATGCTGCTTGTGTTTTTGGGCATTCATTGCATTATTAAAAGATAGATTCGAGATTACTCCCGCCATTGATTTTCCCACATTATATTATTCTGCGCAATATATTTTTACTCGTCCAGAACAAATATATTTTATATTTCCATATCCCTATCCCTATACAACTTTCTTTGCATGCATCTTTTCTCCCATAATCTTAATATTTACAATGGAGCAAGCCCATTGGTTTTATTTTTTCTTGATAATCACATTAACCATGTTCTGTGTATATTTTTTTGATCAAATTTTAGATACAAAGGGAATTTCGAATAGATTCCACAAATTTTTGATATTGATGTGTATTAGCAACGGACTCATTTTCATGCGAATGTATGATATTCTCAACACGAGTATTTTCTCTGCTTTTGGATTGCTATGGTTCCTTAAAAGAGAGATAAAATATAGAGAGCTAGGAAAAAATCTTGAAGATACCAAGTTTATATTTACTCAAATGGTGCTTCTGATATTTTCAATAGGAATGGCGCCACAATACGCCTTTCTTGCCTTGATTTACCTTTTTCATAATATAAAAATCAATGAAATTTTTTCGAGAATTCAAATCAAAAAATACTTGCTTTTAATAGCGGCTTTCTTTTTACTTAATTTCATGATGGTTTACATCTTTTTTGTATCTCCAGAAGCGATCGCTAATTTTTTTGGTGGTTCCTATCGGGGAGGAGGTTCATTATATCGAACCCCTGAAACAAATGATTACGATTATTATCTTTCCAATAAAGTATTTGAGGATATTGCGGGTATTAGATTGTTTTTCAATATCTTAAGTCTATTCATCGACTTGTCTGGAATATCTATAAGCATCATGACAATTTCAATTATTTTAATAACAAGCGCCACATTTTTTATTCTATCAACAAGATATTCTATTGAAAAAAAGTTTGGATTATGGGCTTTAAGCGCCCTCTTAATGTATTCATTTTTGAAACCAAGATATTTTGTATCAATATTACCGATGGTTGCGCTTTTATTTATCGATAAAAACATTTTTGAATCTAAAAAACTATTTGAATTCCTCAAAAGAAATTATTTATATATTGTAGGTCTAGGATCAATCCTGCTCCTGTATTTCATGCCTCCTATTGATTTGATAATCCGTATCTTTCCATTTCTAATAATAATTCCCATTGAACTGATGTACTTCAGATGGATTTTGATTTATCTCATTCTTTTTAGCACAGCATTTTTATTGTATCGAAGAAATACACTACTAGCTGGAAAAAATTTTAATTTTGAATATATAAAAAAAGATTTTAATTTCAGGATTAGATCAAAGAAAAGCTGAATTTTTTCTTTTTATTCTGATTTTTTTGCAATTATGTATATATTATCTCGAAGGTTTATTGGTAATGATATTTTTCTCCATAATGAAGTGTTAAAGAATCGAGATAGAAAATATAGGATCCGAAAATTTAGTTTATGGTAGAGAACCCTACAAATATAAGATAATGAAAATTTTTTTACTATTTTTTTTGTTATTAATATTTTAAATCCGGTGTCTTTTAGCAGAATTTCTAAGTTTTTAAATGAGAAATAATATAGATGCTCGGGAGGAATGATTAGATGCCATTTTTTCCCCCATAATCGCGCCCAAAAACTATTCTTGTCAATGGTGTTTATGATTAATAATCCTGCTTTGACCAGCATTTGGTTTGCTTTTTTTAGACTCAGCTTGGGATTAGATAAATGTTCTAAAACATCCCACATAGTAATTAGATCGAACTTGGCTTGAACATCTATCGATTCCAAGTCTCCCGTAGAAACTTCATGTCCTTTGGATCGCGCTAGTTTGCTAGCATATTGGGATATCTCTACACCCGCAGTTTGCCATCCTCGATTTATAGCAATATCTAGAAAGTATCCCGTAGCAACACCCACATCAAAAATCGTTTTTTTCTTGACAAAATTCTCTATCCCTATTAAAAAATCAGTAAAGATCTTTTTCATTGGTTCTTTGTCCAGATCATAATCTGTATAACCGAACTCAGTTTTCTCAGATCCAGCTTTGAAATAATCTTTCTTGTAAATGCTGTCTAATTCCTTAGGGATAGGCCACACATATACTAGTTTACATTTCGGGCATTTGTATAATTTGTAATTAGATTTCACGCAATATAATTTTGTTTTGTTAAATCTACAAATTGGACATTCAGAAATCGTTTTTCACTCCTATGTTTATGTTTAAAAATTCTGAAAGAGTTAATGAATTAATTATTATAACCTTGTTGGTTATTCAGTTCTTAATCAAAATCTGGATTTTTTAATGAATAATAGGTATAAAAATATTAATTTAAAAACAATTATTTGTCAAATATTTCAAGTCTTCCAAGGTCCAATTCAAGAGCAACAACTGGAAACTCTAGCTTATAATTTTCTAACACTTCAGGATGGATCTCGCCGATTTCGCCTATTCTTTTCTTATTCAGGAAGATTTCCCCAAATCGTCCATTTATATATGTAGGATTTTCTGCAGGTTTAATTAAAAGATTATTAGATTTACCTAACGCGTTCATCAAGAAATCTAGCGTAGACCTAATTTCCGTAAAATTAGCTTCTTCGTGATATGAAACTGCGGAAAGATGCATTTCCCTGTTTGCTCCTGTCTCTTCTTTTGGATTTAATATTATCACATCGCCGACTTCAAAAATTTTAATTGGTTTTTCTTCTGAGCGATTGAAGAGTAATGTTTCCATTAGTTTAGGAAGTAACCTTGTTCTGATAGTATCGTATTCCTTTGATACCGGGTTAGTTATTTGTACTAGATTTTTTTTCTTGTATTCTTGGTTCATATAATCGTAGTGTTTTTCTGAATTCGCTAGTATAAAATTCAGGACTTCAAGGTAACCCGCTCCAATCATTACAGTCCTGATCTTGTTGGCAAGGGATTGAATGGGATGATACTGTCCAACACACCCTTCTCTGATCGTGAGAGGAAGGTTATAATAACCGTAGCCAATAGCACATTCTTCCGTGAAATCTACAGGATGGATGATATCTCCTCGAAAGGACGGCACTAAAACCTCTAGCTTCCCTTTTTTCTTTGATTTTTGAGCATCCATCCGTACTTTTCTGAAGCATTCAATCATTTTGCTTACTGAGAGTTTTAATCCAAGATAATCATTAACATAATTAATATCAACTTCCCATTGAATAGGATCTAAATTTGGAGTCTGAATTTCTTCATTTTGTTCGTATATAACTTTTACTGATTCTAGTTGGGCTCCCGTATCGGCAAGCATAGTTGTAAGAATGTTTAAAGCAAGGTTCACGGATTTATTTTCAGTACCCGTCATTTCTATAAACAAATTCTTTGTATCGTCTGTTACTGTCGTAAGAATTCCATTAATGATTGGTGGAAAAGATATCACTTGGTCTTTTTCATCTAATAAAAGAGGGTATAAAGGTTTTCCTTCGAGAATGTGAGCGTATTGAACTCCTTTTTCGTGGTATTTTAATATTTCCTCTAAATCCATTGGATCCCCATCGCCGTGTAATGGGACGAAGCTTACTTCTTTCGGAGGAACTGCGGTATATCTGAAAGGAGGTTTAAGTGTATCCAAGTCGTGTACACCAATTGCAACCTTCTTTCGATCCCTTCCTACAGCCCAATGAAGTTGTTCTTGTATGTTCATTAAAGTTGCAACCTCATCCTCATCAAGGTCGATATTCTTTACAACAGCACAGACAATATAAGGTCTAACATCTTTTACTTTCTCATCTACTCTCATTTGGATGTTACCTTCAGATAGTTCGAATTTAGGAAGACCTAGTTCCAAACCATAATATCCCTTGAGGGCTCTTGAAATGCCTTCGGGACTTGAAAAATCTGGTCGATTGGGATTATATT
>JBHLMB010000374.1:0-3971 GCA_048938565.1 Promethearchaeota archaeon
GAGGGTTGTTATTGTTTCATTAATTCTGTCCTAAAGAACGTTATAGACACTTTGTCTAAAAATTACGACATTACTCTCTTAGATTCACCAGCAGGTTTGGAACATTTTGCTCGAAAGACGGGAAGAAATGTCACCGATCTCGTCATAGTAACGGATCCAAGCAAAATGGGAATTCACACAATGAAACGCATACTTGAAATAACAAAAGAATTAGATTTGAAATTTGAAAATGTATGGATTCTCGGAAATCGTTTCCCTGAAAATCTTAGAGAAATTTTAACAAAGGAAGTAGAAAAATTACAAGACGGGAAGGTTCATTTGTTAGGTTTCATTTCAAACGATGATGAGATTAGTAGAATTAACTTAACCGGAGGTAATTTATTAAAAATATCTAATGAGAATCCATCTTATAAACAAGTTAAAGAAATATTTAATAAAATTGTTTGATCTTTTACCTTAATGTTATGGTTTCTTTTTTCGTTGCTTTTTTATTAAGATTAAAAAACACACAATTGAAATTCCTATAAAGGCTAATAAATCATAACTAGGAATCAGACCGTCACTTGAAGAATCATTATCATCGTCATCATCATCACCTAGCAAAATATAAGGACTTTGAAATCGTTGCAATTTCAGTAGACAAATGCTACGAGGTGGAATAGAAAAAGTCCCACCAGATGTCTGGAAAGCAATGTTCTTTGTAAGAATATGTGTCCGCTCGTCACGATCGCTATCTTCAAGTGAGCCATCGAAATGAAATAATATTGTAGTGTTACCGTCTAAAAGTAAAGCTTGAGCATTATTAAAATTATTTTGAATTTCCGATGCAGATCGCGATATGTTTGAAATACGAAGCTCATCGAGCATTCCATCTAAACCCAGACTTCGATTACTTATGTATGAACCAATAATCATCGGATTACGATGGTCGAAATATGTTCTATTATTAAAAAATAGTGAAGTCCAAGTTTCAGTTCCATCAATATACATTTTCAGAGAATCTTCAGTATCCCATGTAATTGCAACATAATGCCAATCTCCAGCACTCCATGATGTTGTTCCTCCAGCAACAAAGACAATTTCATCACGCATATCATTGACCATAAAACCGAACAAATAATTATTTTTTGCTTTAAACAGAATAAAAGTTTGTCCAATAGACATAATCGGGTGAAGTTTGTAATCATCTCCATCCCAGTCTGGTTTTATCCAAAATTCTATTGTTCCCTGATCAGGAAATGCATTATTGCGAGAAGGGTAAAGAATTGGACTTGATGCGTTCAGTTTAACACCACGGTCAATTTTACCTATCCCAAATTCATAGAACTCATCAGGTGGATTTTGATCAATTGTATCTGCTGCGCTTGAATTGATAATTTTAAGAACCGCAGATTGAGAGCTTTTAAAACCTTCAATATCCATATTTATATCCATAAATTCTGTGGGATGTTTGTTAATCATAGTAACCATTAATTCATCACCAGTAATCGTTGGCATTACATCTAAATAGGGGATGTCGCTCATTATTGGAATCCTTCCAAAAGGTTCTAAATTATCGTAAGTTTGACAGTCTACTGTAGAATTGAGCAAGTATTGACCCCAACCTTCGTTTAATAAAGAATAGGCGTCGTAACTGCTACGATGGCCAAGTGTTCTTGCGTTTGTTATCATTCCAAAATACCAATCATCCACCAAACTCCATTGTTGCATCGAATCAACTCCAGCATAGGTATATTGGATTCCTATATCTGCTAAAGCTAAAGCTGATTTGAATTCTAAGGTTTGATCTGTTCTAAAGCCGAATATTTGATACATTGTATTAACTTCAGTGACCCAGATCTCGATATCATCCCGTCCTGTCTCTAACCTCAAAACTTCACTGATATTTTCGATCTCTTCACGAAGATATAAGGGGCCAGCCATTACTTTTTCATAGATTTCTTCTGGATCAGAAGTGTATCTAACAAGTATTTTTTCAGTATCAGATTTGACATAAACATCCCCCATTATCATCGCATCTTTTCCTGGACCGTCATTAGTAAATTCAATACCTAAATCGTGATTTCCTGTTGAACCAAAATTAATTATTGGTTTATAAATTCGGGGTGCAGCTGCATTTAATGTAATATTCACTTTCGATTCACCATTAACATTAATACTTAGGTTGGAATAACTATTAGGTGTTAGTGGATAAGTGCCTGATATCCCATTAAATCCTTGTGCAATTATCTCTATTTCATAATCTCCTGGTGCTGGAATATACACTGTTTGAGATTCTTCCTTATTACTAAAAAAAAATACTGTATATCCATCTTCATCCACAGGTATGTATGTATGAATATGGAGCGCATCCATAGCATTCCCGGCAATTCGAGCAACCTCTTGATTCCACGGCGCACTATCAGTCCCCCATATTCCGTCAGCATCTTCGTATCCAATGGCAGCAATTTTAATAGTAGGATCAACTGCTTTCATTGATTGATTGTAATCAAGAAATCTCATCGCATATTCAGTGGCATTATAATTATTAGTCCAGTCATTATAGACTTCATTCCCAACTTCCCATTTTGTAATATTATATGGTTCTGAATGTCCATAATAGTCTCGTAGCCAAGCAAAATATCCTGGATCGGCGCTTTCATTTCCTTTCCATAAGTCGGGCGTCCAACCTCCCGTTCCAGAAGTAGGGACCTTCCCATTACAATATTCCACCCAGTTTGCGGCTTCTTGCGGAGTTCCAGTTCCAAAATTAACCGTAATTGTTGGTTTAGCTCCAATATTTTGGCAAAAATCGTAATGTTCATCTATGCCATAATCATTTGACACATTTTCTCCTGTAAAATAATTCGTTCCATTTGGACGCGAATCTACAGGACCTATTCCATACCACCAATGATAAACATCCGCGTGGCCACCTCCTGGGAACCTGATGGTAGAAATATTTATAGCTTTAGCTTTCTCTACAATTCCATCCCTAAACGAATGAGTTTCAGGATCTAAAATCCCATCACCATGTTCTATATATTGTATATTACTGCCGAAAATATCGGAAGGTAATTCACGAATAATTTTAGAAGCATTAATATAAATATTCGTAGCCAACCCAGAGCTTTTAATATTTTCGATATCTCCACTCGAATGTAAATCTAACTCTTTCTTTTCTCTTGTATTAGTAGGTTGTATTCTATTATTTGTTATTGAAATACAGATATTAAACAATATAAAAACGATAAAAGAAGTTTTTTTATTGATTTTCATTCGTATTACTTTAGATATATTCTTTTAAATTCAATTTATTAATTTTTAATAGTTTATAAAAATGATGGAGTCCGATTCTTAATAAGGTAAATTCAATGTTGTAAAAAAGCAGTTTAAAAATTCTATCAACATACTTAATAAACGAAAGCGTAAAGCGTGTTAACCATATTATAAATGATTTTTCATAATTCTAATAATAAGCCAAAATTAAACTAAAGAAGAAGTTAGTTATTAATAATCTAGTTTCGTTTATTGTCTTCTAAAAATTTTGTTTTTCCCACGTCCCCTTTATCATAAAAAGCTACTATTTTTTTCATACGTTTCTCACATCATTGATTTTTTCTTTTAATCTTCTGATTTCTATTTAAGGTTTGTTTTATTAATTCTATCTTACTTCTAAGCTTCTTTTTTTTTAAGGGATCATCCTTTAAACTCCTTATTATTTGGTTCTGTTTTTCTTCTTATTATCTTCTAATATTACATATATGGCGATTGGATAAAAAAGTATGGTTAAACCTTTTCCAAATGTAGTCATTTCATAAGAAACTCGAATAGGTCTTCCAGTGTGTACTATTCTTTTAATTATTCCTTTTTCTTCTAATGAAGATAACCGATTAGTAAGGGTTCTTGTATTAATTTCGGGTATGGATCTTTTTAACTCATTAAAGAATGGTTTATTTAAAAAAAAAATCATATAAAGAATATCTACGGTC
>JBHLMB010000375.1:0-354 GCA_048938565.1 Promethearchaeota archaeon
CCTTGTAATAAGGGACTCTAGCAACATCCTCTTCAGTTTGATGCTCTAGATTGTATTTTATTGCGTTTTGTTCCTTTGAGGATAGTTTTTTGATAGAATTTAGAAAATTCTTAGTGTAAATTACGGGGACAACAGGGATCATTTTAGAACATCTTTTTAGTAAATACAAATCTACCTTTTTTTGCGTCCTCTATCCCTTTCCCCAAACCACTTAAGATTTGAGGATTTAATAGAACTTCGACAGTATCATACCAATCTTCGTCAAGAAAAAATGAAAGCCTTGGATTTTTTATCTCAAGAGGATCTATGATGGTTTCATACATTCTATAATCTTCTATCTTCTTTTTATAAAAT
>JBHLMB010000375.1:364-3971 GCA_048938565.1 Promethearchaeota archaeon
TAATCTTTTAATTCTTCAGCGTTCAGAGAACCAAATTCTTCTATTATTTCGTCAAGACAATTAAAGATTGGAGAATATTCCTGAATGAGATCGTCAATGGACTTGAGAAATTTGACAGTGTTTTGATTCTTGGAATAAATGTTTACATCCTTGCTGACTTTATCGTAATATTGTGCTCTAGAATCTAGATACCCGTTTAACGACAGGTTTTTAATATTTGTTGCTATTTTTAGATTATACGGGCCCATCTTATGTTTTATCATTTTGTAATGAGGTCCTATGATCTTTTTATCGTAAAGGTTTTTTTCGAGCAAGAATAGATACTTGGCCGTACTCATGTTAGCACCTTCTCTTTCAAGCTTATTAAAAAGGTAAAGATCAATGATTAAATCTTCATAATTTACTCTTTTTCCCATCTCTCGATCACTTTCGATTTTATATTAAGTTACAAAAAAGTCTTTAAGTTTATAATACGGTTTAATGTTATATAAGATTTTAGTATTATCATTAATAGTTCTGATATTTATGTGATCAATCTCGATCGTTTGATATTTTACTAGTAATAATCTCAAATAAAGTATTTAAAATAAACCATCTAGATGGGGATTACCCATGAGATTCGCCTCCAGAGAGGGGGAGGAGCGTTCTTAGGAAGGCGATAGTTTACGCTTTGGGAAGCGTTTTGTAAGGGGGACATCATAATGATTAATTATATCATTTAATTTATCAAAACCACAGAAAAAAAAGATAGAAAATCTCCCAGATATCTTTCTTAAAGCATAATTTATTCAAGATATTGAATGTAAAGCCATTAAAGGGGAAAATAACTTTAAAGATTTCAAAAACAATATTTTTAAGATAGAAGTCATAAGATCTCATAATAAAATTTAACTTAGATATCAAGTTAAAAGGAAAAAAATAAATTTAGTCCATTTTATTTTGATATATTATTGATATAGGCAATAAACTATTCCATAATAGTACTAGTTGGCATATTAAATGACAGAAAATCATAAGGAAAAAGATTTAAAATTAAGTTTAAAGAAATTGGATAAAGAGATCTTCAATAAATTCCATAATGAATTTTTTGGAGATACATTCAATGCATGTATGGATTGTGGTGGAAAATGCGAAAAATATTCAATTTGTACTCTAATCCCTGGGGAGTTGGATTATCTCTCATTCAAAATGAAAATATCAATTAATGAGTTAAAGGATCGATATCTCGATGAGATAAATACGCCCTTTGGAAAAGTCGAAGTATTAAAAATGGTAAATGGCTGTCCCCTATTAGATGAAAACAACAATTGTTCAATTAAAGAGATAAAACCAATTTTGTGTGATACATATCCAATTATTGCCAAAACATCAGGAGATTACATAACATTTGAGATCGACACTAATGGATGCATGATGGCAAAAAGTGGGAAATATCCAACTCTGATAAATTATTTCGAGGAAGAGGGAATACGATTACTTAGGAATTTGGATATTCCAATAGACTGGTGGAGAATAGTTGAGTTATACGACTCATTCGATTTTGATTATGAATCTATTGAAAACCAATTAAGAGATAATCCAAATTTCCAATCTTTTTATATTGAAGAACTCTTAGGGCATACTTGTAATGAATCTATAAGAGATGGAAGAGATACGGGTTTAGATTTAATAAAGAATAGATTGAAAATAGAAGTAGATCCTATAATAGAGGAACTTTCTTATAAAATATCTAAAACTAAAGATCTTACTCAAATACTCATAAAAAGTTACAGAGATAATTTCAAAGACTTAAAAAATACGGTATTAAATATTATTAACGAAGCGAAAAGCAATGATCAAACTTATAGTGAAGAAGAAAGAAATCTTTATATGTTTTATATTAGATATATTTTATTCATCATTAAAAAGATTAAAAACGATTATGATACATACAAAATAAGAATAAAAGAGTTTGAGAGAATAGAAAATAATAAAATAACTGACAAAAGGGGATTAGAGGATAAAAATTCTCAAAAATTTTATTCACAAAAATTTATAGATCACAAGAAGAATGAGATCGCTATTGATTTTTTTGAAATTACTAATGGCTTTTCAGTAGATACTTTAAAGGGATATATTATATTGTCTCAGAATTTTGGTCCAGAAGAATTAGATTCACCAAACTTTATAAGTAGAGAAATTAATAGAGGAAAGGCAAAGATAAAATTAAATGGAGATAATACGGAAGAAATAATATTTTATTACATTGTATTAATTGTTAAAGACTCTAAGGGTGAGACAATTGGTATAGCTGATGGAACATTAATTACTCGTAAGCAATTGAATGTTTTTTTTATTTCTCATATAGCAATAATCAAAAAATATAGATCTCTAGGAATAGGAGCGATTGTTAATGATAAAATATTAGAGATTGCTAAGAAGTATATTAAGAAATTGAAAAATGAGGAAATCCCTACCAATTCAAACCTAATTGAGGGATTAAGCTGTGAAATATCCGAAGTTGAATTTCCAAGTAAAATTAATGGGGATAATTCTACAATAAAACGGTTAAAATTTCATGGTAAAATGAAGAGGTTTATATTTTGGCCGTTATTATATGCTCAACCAGATACTAATTATTTATTGACTGAATTTAGATCAGAGAATTGGAATTCTGTTCCAATGTTTTTAAGTTTTAGAACTTTTGATGATCAAAAATGTGATTTAGATATGGTGTTGAAAATAAAAGACTTGTTATTAGATTATTTCTCCAAATTTGATAAAGAAAGTTCTGAATGGGATAGAAAATACCTTAATGAAGGATTAAAAAAATTTGAAAGTCCAAAAAAGATTTTTTACCCTGATAATTACGAGAATATCAAGGATTTTGTAGAAGAAACTGGTTGGGCCTTTGAGATATTACTTAAATATTATCCAGAACATAAATATACTTTAGATAGAAAAAGATTTTTAACTTTAATATCCAAATCATAACAGAAAGTGATCCAATTGAGGAATACTATTGAATATTGGGAAAAATTAATTGAATATTATATAGATTTAGATCCTAAAAATGTTCGATTATTAACTGAGACATTTTTTTCCTTGGAATTAAGAAAAATGATTATTGCTCTAATAGAGGCTAGTTCTTTAAAAGAGGGAAGACCGTGTAGGTTGCGATGTAAAGATGTTTTTTCTGGTAATGAATGTAAAGGTTGGGAAGGACAGATATTAGAAATTTGGAATAAAAGACCAGAACAATCAGAAGATATCAAAAAATTTGCGATTATATTATTTTTTTTAATACACACATCAGCTTATGAAAGATGGGAAGAAACATTTGATTACGCATGTATTGATTGTAGGTTACATTTAGCTGCGCAGACTTTAAAAATTGCCGAGGAAAAATTTTTACCAAATGAGAAGGGAATTATTGAGGCACTTATTCTTATTTCAGATATAGTACACCATATGACTTTAATTGAAAATTCTATGGTGGCGAATGATCCTGTTTCAATGAAATATCATTGTAAATGCGTAGTAGAAATAAAATCTTTAGTAATTAAAGCCCTGAAATCGATCAAATCAAAATATCAATGGTTAATGCTAATATCGGAAGAATTATTAA
>JBHLMB010000376.1:0-3968 GCA_048938565.1 Promethearchaeota archaeon
AATTTTAAAGCCCCAACGACTCTGAGGAAATACAAGATCTTTTATTTAATTTTTTAGCCGAATTAGGGATAAAGAAAGAGCAATCGATAAGAAAATCGTATCTTGAACTAGTAATGGAACATTTAGAGCATGAATAATAGTTATTCAATGCTTCTTCTGACTACTTCATGGTGGCAATATGTCACATGTCGGTCGTCTGGGGAAATAAGTTTAATATTCTTTAAGATATGGACGGAAGAAGCCAAGATTACCAAACCCTTTTCGTTTCCTTTAATCTCTACATTTTCATCCAACCTGCAATTATCAGCAATTATCGCCTTCTCGAGCTTTACATTTTCTCCAATAAAGACCTTGTCATAAATTATGGAATCTCTGATTATGGCGTTTTTTTCAATATAAGTGTTATTTCCAATAATGGCGTTTGGCCCGATCTTACATCCATAATGTACGATGGCATGTTCGCCAATTGTTACTGGTGGAATTATATTAATATTGCCTTCGAATTGAACTGTGTTTGATACTATATTTTCTTCTTTATTTTGCGATTTCTCAATAAGAGATCGCATAAGCATCATGTTTCCTTCAAATAAATCTAAAGGAGTTCCAATATCTTTCCAAATCCCTTCAATGGAATAATTATATAACTTTCCTTCTTTCGCAAGGTCCGGAAATACATCTCTTTCTATTGATAATTTTTTTTTTGGAGCGATATACGAAAAGACTTCTGGTTCTAAAAGGTACACACCAGCGTTTACGGGCATTGGAATGTGCTTGCCTTCGTTTGGTGAGTATTCTTCCTTTTCTAAAAACTGAATTATTCGATCCGTTTCGGGATCAACGATCAAAACACCATATCTAGAAGTTTCTTCAACTTTCTTGCTTGCAATAGTTCCCACTACATTAGAAGATTTTTTATGAAAGTCAAGCATTTTTTGAAAATCGAAATTTATGATTTCATCACCATTTAACATGAAGAAATTCTCGTCTTTCAGGTGATATTCCGCTAATTTCAATGCACCTGCTGTTCCCAGGGGGCTTTTCTCGTTTGTATAATGAATCTTTATCTTAAAATCGCTTCCATCACCAAAATATCCCTTTAAATATTCTGACATAACGCTAACCGCAAGAATAAATTCATTAATTCCAATTGACTTTAAAAGCATCATTTGCCTTTCAATTATGGGGACATTTACTACGGGAATTAGTGTTTTTGGGAGGGAACATGTAAGTGGTCTCAGACGAGTTCCGTATCCCCCTGATAAAATAATCGCCTTAGTCATATTGTTTTCCCGATTGTGGTTTACAGAAATTAAATTTAGCCTATTAAAAAAATATTGTTTTTCTTGAATCTATCTGAAAATAATGAGCATTTTTATAATATTGAGTTTGGATCGAGAATGGTTAATATTTTTTTCGCACTTCAACGCTATGACTTTCTATGACTCAAGAATATCTTTGGAAAAAACGACTGCTCTTTTTTTAAAACCTTCTTTTTCATAAAATTTATGTGCTCTTTCTCTATGAAAAGCCGAATCTAATTCTATTTTCTTACAAGAACATTCTATGGCTATTTGAGAGAGTATAACTAATAATTTTGCTCCAAATCCTTTTCCCCTAAATTCTTTACTCACAATTAACTCGTCGATATGTGCTATGTTTCCTTCTTGCCATAGACTATTTTTTATTGTCAATGAGGCAAATCCTACAATCTTATTATTAATTAATAACATTCGATATTCTTGTTTTTCAGAATTCAGTCCAATAAGAAATGATGTCTTAGTTTTTTTTTCGTCCAATGTGTTGTTAGGCCATAATTGTTTGAGTAAATTATAGATGTTATTGAAGTCCTTGCTTGTTGGTGTGCAGATTTTTATATCTTCCATAATATTTATTAAGGAATGATAATTTTTGAAATATTCAGTTAGAATTCATATTCTCAATGAAAAATAGGAGCATCAAGCAATGATATGGTTTACAGCAGATTTCCACTTGTCACATACGAACATAATTAAGTATTGTAATCGTCCTTTTAGCAATGTAGCAGAGATGGACGATGTGATATTAAGAAATTTAAAAAAATCCCTAAGTCCGGGTGATGTGCTTTACTTTCTCGGAGATCTAACATTTAAAAAGGATGTAGCAAGAGATTTCTTTGAAAGTTTTTCTACAATCGAAATTCATTACATAATGGGAAACCATGATACGGCTGCTATTGAACAAATTGCACGAGAGTATTGCAAGTCAGTTGATTATATAAAAGATATTAAAATCCAGGGCCAACGAATTACATTATGTCATTATGCAATGAGGGTTTGGAACAGAAGCCATTTTAATTCGTGGCAATTATATGGTCATTCACACGCTCGACTTGAACCTGTTGGGAAACAACACGATGTTGGTGTTGATAATTGTAATTTTTTCCCTATATCGTTCGGAGAAATCGCAAACCTGATGATACAAAAACCAAATAACTTCAATTATATTGAGCCAAAAAATAGAAATCCATAGTTATCACATGTACTTTCAATTGGGGTTTGTATGGATTGTGAATCTGGGATTTATTGGCTTTTTAATACATCTAAAATTTTTTTATAGATATCCTGTTCAGCATCACCAATTGACTTGCATTCCTTGGACATTATTCCTTTTGGAAGGATGATGTCTAACTCTTCAGGGAAGATTTTTGGATCTTTAGCAACCCACTTTGCTCTGTTATCAGAACCTCGGTTTTCATATTCACATTCAATGCGTGGTGTGATTCTATATTTTTTTTGTAAAAACTCGATTAAATCACTCTTATTGAAAATTCTTGATTTTGCGATAATTTGGAAATAATTACCATAGAACCTATTTATGATTTTCTCCTCAACAATTTTTATATTATGGGCTGAGTCTAAATAAATTGCTCCACAAATGGCTTCAAAAACATCAGCTAGAATCTTAGTGTTATTTATATCTTGTTTTTCTGATTTAAAAATAAACTTCTCAAGTTGCATCTTGTTTCGAGCGATTTTTTTTAATGTATTATCGTTTTCAAGCCGTTGCTTCATTTTAGTGATGACGCCGGGGTCCCTAACTCCTGTTCCATTCTTGAATAATTGAGTGATAAAAATAACTTTAATCACGGCATCTCCAAGAGTCTCAAAAAAATTATAATCGTTGGTACCCAATTCATGAGCTAATTGGGGCGTAGTAAGAGCTTCTCGTAGGTATTTTTGGTATTTAAATTTGTAATCGATTAATTGTTGGAACTTGGATAGTTTGATATTTTCTGTAGAATTCATCAGTATTATTTATAACATGTTTTAGATAAAACTTTTCTTCTTCATTGGTAAAATTATTTATACTGATCATATTGTAGTATATAGATTTAGAACTTCTTATTTATGTAATAATGCTTATAATTATATAGACAGTATTTATATAAATAAGATAAATATTGGTGCTTGGTATACATGGAAAAAAAGTATATTGATAAGATTAGCTCAATCATAGAACAGGTTGAAAAAAAAGAGGAAGATCTTGGAAAATTCCTTGAATCACTTTCGATTTCTTCAAGAAGTGACCATCTTATTGATATTATCGTGGATGCAATTTCAAAGAACGATTTTTTTAAAGAATTGGATATTTCCATAGATAAAATTATTAAAAACACCAAGCAAGAAAAGTCTCCAATATTTACTGTTATTGCTAATACTATTGCTAACATTAGAACAAATCCAAATAAAAAAGTGATATACTTAAAAGAATTTTTGAGCTTTTTCCACGAAATTGCTGAATCTGACAAGGAAGTTCTTTTAAAATCCTTAAAAGATGAAAATATCGAATTATTGAGGGAAAAGCTGATATCTCTAGTAGAGTTATTTAATCTAAAAGTATAAGCTTTTAATGTAAAAAATAAAAAAAAGTAAAAATAATTAAAATTCTTCGTTTCCCTCTAATAATTCCAAATCGTTAGCATCGACTAT
>JBHLMB010000377.1:0-3962 GCA_048938565.1 Promethearchaeota archaeon
CTATATCTCTCAAATGGTTTAAATTCGTTGTTAAATTCGCTAAATAACAATTTTGGGTATATATCATCAATTTCTAGTGTGCGTTTCAAAATTATTGTCTCTTTTTTTATAAATTGTCTTGATAAAAAATAGTATTTATTTAATTTTTAGTTGAAAATATTGAATATTTTTTTGATGGTTTTTAAATCACTATTTTTTTGTAGTGTTTAAAAATATTTAGCCTGAATCAAAAGGTATTAATCCAAGCCTTAATTTTAGAGTTCAAGTCCTAATGTTTGATTTTTAGAATAAATTAGAGCCTTTTTAATCGTGTATTACTTGAGTACCCTACCCGTAAGCGTTCTTTTTATCGTAAACGGCGTGGTTCATCTTTTCTACGGTAAAAAACTGAATGAGAAGTTTGAAAAAGAACATAATTTTTACGACACAATCGTGCTTCTATTGTTATGGATAGGTGCTGGAATCGTGTATCCTTTTTATTTTACAGTGGATAAAGCAAGTATTGAGTTATATTTATGCCTAGGTACCTTGACGATTTGTATGCTTGCGCCCTTTATCATTTTTGCTATTCTATACTATCAAAAAAGAAAGATCAAGAAAAATCCTGCCATAAGAGAGAGGAGAACTATTGAGGAATTTATTAAAAGCTACGATGAGGAGAATAACAACGAAGAGCATTCGTATAAAACAGACATAACTAGAAAGGCATTACATTTATTCCCTGCGGCATTGATAATATTTATATGGGTATATTCTGTCAATTTATGGGGCAATTTATGGAGGCAAGACCTTGTATGGGGTATAAGCGGGGAATATTACGGAAAATTGCTCATTTTAACCATCGGATATTCGGGGATCTTGATTTTTGCTGCCTTGGATTATGTAAGGTTATCCACGCACATATTTAATCGTAATTTGTACCATCTCATTCCTGACAGGGTGATAAAATTATTAGGAAAATCAATTAAGCGCAAGGAAATCTATGAATTTACGAAACCAGTAGCTTTAGTTCTTACGCTTGCCATCATATTCTTCCTTCCATTTCCAGTGTTTTGTGCCGCAGCATTAATCGCTACATTAGGAGATGCAGCAGCTTCACTTTTTGGAAAGAGGTTTGGAAGGGTGCGTCTTTCGAAAAAATCTCAAAAAACTCTCGAGGGATGCATTGCGGGATTTTTAACATCGTTTGGTCTTAGCGTGCTTTCTTTTTTGGTGTTTGGGGACGTAATGACACATGAAAAAATCCTGATCGTGTCATTTATTGGTGCTATCGTGTTCCTTGTCATTGATATCACAAATCCTCGGATTGATGATAATATTCTAAATCCCTTATTATGCTCATTAGTAATGCTAATGTTATACTTACTGATATGATAAATTAAAAAAAGGCATCCATCTTTTTGATTCCCTTAATTTCTTCAAACGAAATGCCTAAAGCGTCTAATACTTGTTCCAAGGCGGATTTCAGCAGTTCTTGGTACTTTTTTGGGTCAATATCTTGGAGTTTTGCTAATTCAATGGCTTTCGCGCCTATTTTTCCCTTGCTCTTGATAAACGATATTACTTCTCCTTTTTGAATTTCTCGTCCTGTTCTATCCCTTAATTCTCTTGCAGCGTTAACGTGTTGTGGAATCACCTTATCGTAGCCATCAAGGTTTTTTTGAAAGCTTATATTAATGGCGTAATCACTCAAAGAGAATGTGTCTGGCTTGCCAATTTTCTTTTGATTAGTTCTCACAAGATCGATGATTTGACTTCTCGCCTTTTGAAATTCAGAATTATCCGTTATTTGCTGCAAAATATCGATGAGTTGACTAAATATTTTCTTGATGAAATTAGGCGTGTTTTTTTTCTTGGCAACAAGTCCCTTCATATCGACATGCTTCGTGTCCTTGTAGATTCCGATATAATTTTTTTTTCTTTCTGATAATGCTAAAAATTGATAAGTTTTCTCTTCTTCCAAGTCAAGGTCAAGTTCCTCCTTACTCCACTTGGATATGGTCTCAAGCTGTTCTCTAGAGGGATTTAAAAGAAGAACACTGTCCGTATCTCCATACAAAACTTTCACGCCCATGTTTTCAGACTTTTTGATCGTCGCCTTGATGGAATAACGTCCAATACCCGTTGTACTTTCCGCAACAGGCAAGCAAAAGAGAGGAAAATTTTGGCTTCCAAATACCCCGTAGGAAGAGTTGATAAATACTTTCAATGCTTGTTGAATAGTATGATAATAGCTTGATAATTCAAGTGGTAACGACTTATCGGAAGATTTTGGCTTGAAGAACTTCACGCGGATGTCCCTGAAAAATCCCACGACATAAGAAAAAATTCCCATTTTATGAGTACAAGTATGGTAGGGAATTCCTTTAATTAAATTATCGGAACAATCTGTATGAGGACATTGAATGGTTTCGTACGATAGGTTATATTCCTTTATGATAGAAGGATAGAGCGATGCGAAATCCATAACCACGACGTTGTAATGCGTTCCAGGAGTAGGTGAAATGACATAAGCTCCTTGAAACGACTTACCATCAATGGTTGATTTAGAAAATCCTCCTTGTTTCAATTCCTTCAGTTCAGATCTACGAGGGATGAGATATCCTTGTTGCCTGTGCTCAAAAAAGAATATATTTCTAACCCATGCTGAAATTTGGTGTCTAATCAAGTCGTGAAAGGGCATTTTTGTAATCCTTAGTAATATTCCAATCAAGTTCCATACTAAAGAATTGTTAAAAGTCGTCAATTCGAGGGTTAAAATGGAATCTTTCAGGTTGTACCACGATAATATCGAATAATCCATCTCATGAATCTCTTCCTCGTGCTGATATTTCTCTCTTCCTAATAACGCAAGACTGATGGCGTTTAAAGAATTTCTATCGTAAGCACCTCCAAATGCATATCCAGAAATGCTTCGATTGGCAAAAAAATTATAAACATCAAAATGTATTCCTTTTAATAATTCGCATTCTGCTTGCGACATCACGCCAAAACCACGCTTCACGCGAATGGGATTTAGGTCCTTGTCTACTTTTAAACGATTTGCCCGATGAAATATATAATTCAAATCGAAATTATCGCCGTTAAATGTAATGATAATGGGATATTCCCACATAATACGAAAGGTTTCGATGAGGAGCATTTTTTCTTCCTTGAAAAATAAAATTTTTGCGTCTTCTGGGAAGTTCTTATGCATTGGACCAAAAGAAAAATTATCCCGCTCTAATATGTATACCAGTTTTTTGCCATCGTTTGAAACAAATGACACGCTTATTATTTCTTGCTTGGCTTGACGAGGATTAGGTATTTTATAATCGTTTTCTCCTATGTTAACCTCAATGTCTAACGCCAAGCGCTTTACTTCGGGAATTGGCTCGAGAAAAATATCTAAATTTCTCTTGGCAAATTCTTGCATTTCGGGTTTTTCGGATTCGAACAAGCTTAAAAAATCCTTGGATGCTTGAGTTTCTTGTTTTTTCTTGTTATCTATCCTATAAACAATTCCGTTCTCTATTTTATACACTAGTCCTGGAACGATATTCGTGTCGTAAATATAATTATGATGGTACCTGATGTTCGCTTCCCACGCTTCGCCATTCAAGATATTTTTAATGTTTTCTCCTGCACCACCAATGTTGGTTGGCGTTTTACCGTATATTTTTGTCATTTTCATCTTCTCATCTCGTAAGAGGTCCATTAATTCAACGGTCTCTAATCGGCTGAATCCTTGGTAATTCATCAATTCTATATTATTTTCGAGTTCCTCTTTAGGGAGCTTGCTGATACAATAAGGTTGATGATTTGTTGTATCGATCCATATTTTAATATCTTCGTTATCCAAATCGTAGAACTTGCAATATGCTTTATTCAAAGCACCGTCATAATCAACATCTAATAATAATCCCCTATCTAAATTTTCAATAATATCACCCTTCTCAATTAAAAACCTCAAATATCGTGAA
>JBHLMB010000009.1:0-16149 GCA_048938565.1 Promethearchaeota archaeon
TGACCTTCATCGTCAGAAGTATAGTCTGTGTTTATGGATAGTACTGGAATTCCTTGATCCTTGAGGAATTTCTCTAATATTATTGCTTCGATATCGTAAGGTTGGCAAAAGGATAGCGTGTATAAAATTACTCCATCAGCGTTATATTCATTAACTTGACGTATTATATCTTCCTTTCTACCGGAGTTTGGAGTATAACAAGCGCAATTAATGCCCATATATCTCTTAGCAAGAACTTCGAGAAATTCATCCATTGAATCTCCTTTAATTTCATAGTCTGATTCGAAATATCGAGTGCCCGTACAAGTTTCTTCCGCAACTATAGCTGCTCCTTTCGTTTCAACAAGGTGGTGTAGTTTCCAATTTGGAATCGCCATAGGTGTTCCACTTATTATAATTCTTTTAGCTTCTTTGTCGATTGCTCCAATTCCTACCTTAGCACGTTGTTCTAATTCGTCAGCCAACTGCCCTATCATTTGAATTTGGCGATCTGGATCGTCATAGAACGCAATCTGCGATACCAATAAAGCATCTTTCCCTGAAATAGGAACTGGATTACATTTGCGAGTTTCATATACTCTCTTAATTTCATTTCTTTTTTTCTTGATTTTTTTCATCATTGCTTTTAAATTCTCTGGTGTGAGCTTATTTCCCGTCAATTCTTCGAGTTTAGAAATTAAAGCTTTTAATTCAGCAATATAATGGTCCATTGCTTGTGGTCTTTCCTTGCATTGTGGAGTCTCGACCACGTATACGGATTTGTGCTCACCTAATATTTCCCAGCATTTTTTCTTTCCATCACATGTAGTTTCTCCAATGATCAAGTCTGCACAAGAGTAATATGGGCATATATTGCCCAAACCAAATCCAAGAGATGATTTAATTAGAGCACATGTGTTTGCGGGAAGCAATCCTTCAGATGCAAAGTTTGAGAAATTTGTCCCACCACACAATCCAACCGATATGGCGTCTAACGCTAAAATAATCTCGTCTGGAATGTAGAGGCAAAATGTTGCTACAACTTTTTTTCCCTCTTCTTGCGCCTTCACGAGTTCACTCACTCGAATACCGTGAATATCGTTAACTACAAACTCAAAAAAACTCATTCCTTCTGGTCGATTTTTTTGAGAATCTATATATATCTCCTTATAGATCTCGGGAAGAACTCCTAAAAGCTGGTCGTGTTTTTCAATATCTAATCCTAATTTCTTCCACATTGGATACCAATCAGGCTTTTCTTCTATTGTCATTTTTACTCTTTATGTCATTATTAGATTTATAAAAAATTAAAAGAAAGATATTATTTAATTTTTACGAAAATAGTTATCGAGAAAATCGATATATCAATAAATAAAAATCACAATTTCTCAATTTTTAGAAAATAATTATTACTTTCTGTCTTCATCTCAATTACTTTACCCTTGTTTGCTTCAACATATCTCTTGATGTTTTCTGCAGCTTCGCAAAAATCTCCAGAAATTTCTAGTATATCCCCTTGATCCATCTCGTTCATTTTCTTTTTTGTTCTTGCTACTGGCAAAGGGCACACCATTCCTGAACAGTCTAATTCATGCTTCTCATTCATTTTTTTTTCCCCTTCGCTTTAATTAGTGAGTACATTGTCCGCGTCTATAACCATTTCAAGCAGGCCATTCATTGTTGTTTTTTCAACACCATCAATTAGTTCTTCATCGCTTAATCCTCTAGCTTTCATGCATACACCGCAGGCTTTTACATCAGCCCCTTCTTCAATTACATCCTTCATCCATTTTTCCAAATTATCATAGGACGAAGGACCTTGGTTTCTTTTTCCAACAAAAATTCCGTCTTCAACTAAAAAGATGTGTATTTTATGTCCTTCTAACAACGCAGTATAGGCAAACCTGAGCATGGTGTATGGTCTTTCTTTTGTATAAGGACCATCTCCAATTATTATTGTGAATGTTTTTTTATCAGTCATTTTTCAACTATCTAATTTTGATTTATCTTAATAATGAGAATTCTAATTAATATTAAATTTTTAGCATGTATTTATGGATAAAATCGATAAATTAATAACCAATGTATTCAAAAATATTATGAGGCTACTAAATTGAGAACAAGATTTATAAGAAATTTTATTAAGCTCACTCAATACGAAAAAGCAAACTTTTCGGAGTTAGCAAAAGATCTTTCCATCTCTCAAAGCACGCTTTCTAATCAAATCTCTCAGCTAGAAAAGGAACTTGGCGTGCTCCTCATCGATAGAACCACGCGATCGTTTAATCTCACACGAGCAGGAGAGATTTTTCTCAAGCATGCTAAGAAGATCGTGGCAATTGAAGATGATTGCGTTAACGAATTATCTGAGTTAAAACACGAACAGCAAGAAATCATCGTCATATCAGCATCAACTCTTCCAGGATCTCATCTATTACCTAAATTTATTGCAAATTTTAAAATAAAAAAACCTTTCGTTAATTTCAAGGTCATTATTAATAATTCGCAGAAATCTATCGATTTATTGAAAAAAGACAATGTGGATTTCGCAGGAATTGGCAGTTTTATGGATAGGGATGATGAAGAATTCGATCAAATTATACTTGGATCTGATGAACTCGTTTTTATTTGCTCTCCACGCCACGAAATTTTAACAAAAGGTCTTGACGAGGTGCCTTTTAGTACCTTAATCAATTATCCCTTTATAACAAGAGAACGGGGTTCTGGAACCCGAAATGTGATTGAACGGCAATTTAATGGCTACTCTCAGCTTAATATGGGCTTGGAAATCAACGATAACGATTCAATCATATCTGCCGTGAGCGATAGTAGCTATATATCTATCATGAGTAAAACAATCGCAATTAAAGCTCAAAAAGCAGGATTGATAAGAATCTTAAAGGTAAAAGAGCACCCAATCATTGCTCAAAGAGAAATTTATTTGTTGAAATTGAAAAATAAGGGTTTATCAAAAATAAAACAGGAGTTTTGGAGTTATATAAGCTCTAAATAAAATAATTAAACGAAAAAAAGAAAATCATAATTATTTTTCAAAACCCGAACCGCTGTCAAAATTAAGGAGACCAGCGAATTGCTGCTTCAATGGATATACGCCCTTAACGAGCGTGTAGAGAAATATCACGACGAAAATAACAGCGCTAATTTGTGGTACGAAGTTTGTGAGCACGTCCACGCCAGTGAATGAAGTCGGGTCAAATGTGAATATTGAATACAACAATAGCAATATTGAAACACATATTGAAGTGACAGAAACGGCAATCGCTGCACCTTTATTCATGTTAAAGGATAACGGCCCTAATTTCAGCTTGAAATGCTTGGGCTGAACGATGATGCTAAGGATGGTATGAGAAAGCAGTTCACCTTCGAAATGTATAAACACATTTAAAAAACGACGCTCACTTTCGTCTTTCTTTTTTAACCTTCCCGATTTTAAAGGCATCACGGAAAATATCATCACGGGAGGATTTACTGCGTCTTTCTTCACTTCTACTCGGCCCGGGAGGGGATGTATTTCAAAATCCTCCCCTTCGATTTTTAAATCCAAAATGGGAGGTTCTTTTTTCTTTGTGACTATTTTTACCGTGGTTGTATACACGGTTTTTCCTTCTTCGTCTTTAATCTTCAATTCTTGATGCGAAAAATACACGTAAAACAAGTAACTACGCTTTTCCATCATGACCGAGTAGTATTGAAATCCCATATTAATGTTATATTCCGTTGGCTTTTGTTCATCGCCGGTGGACGCAATTAATGGTTCGAATTCACCCTCATCCCTTAGCTCTCTCTCCATTTCAGGACCAGAATCTTCCTTCATCATCTTTTTAGGGGCACCTCCAGGGGGCGGTGGAGCTGGAGCTGGAGCTGACGGTGCTGGCGCCCTTACAAATGCTTCGGAAGCAGATACCTTTCTTTTAATATGCATTTTGGCTTTTGGAGCCTCTTCGGGTGCTTCTAATTCTTCTTCTGTTTCTTCTTCCATTAATAAAAGCTCGTCACGAACTGATATATCTTCTTCTCTTTTCTTTAGGTCAACTGTTGTATCATCTTCAAGATCATAGGCAACGCTTTCTCGCGCTTTTTCTTCCTTAGATAGAGTTGCAGATCTTGCCCTCCCCCCTTTTTTTGGTTTTTGAAGTCTTTTTTTACCTTCTTTTTTCTCTGGGAGGCCTTCCGTGGTCACGGGTTTAATTGATGCGAGCTTAATCTTGAGCAAATTCTTTAATTTCGTGTTTCCATGTAATTTCTGAATGTCTTTGAAGAAATAGATGTTTTCCCGATCGAGTTTAATGCCTTTTTCTTCCAGTACTTTAATAACATCGTTTAAAATAGCGCTTATCCTTACATTCTTATTGTAATTGCCAATAAATGTAAATCCGGGAAGTTCAATGACAAGTACTTTTGATTTTTTATCGTAAGTTACCTTATCTATATTAATTTTTAACTCTGAAATAGATTCTATTGATTCCACTTTTTGCTTCACTTATCTTGTTGTTCGGAAACATGTAAATAGCATCCCTAATATATGTTCAATTTAAAGGTTACTAATTACTATTGAACATTAGGACAACATGTTAATTGTCACTATTAGTAAAGTGCTCTTATTAACTGTCACTTTTCTCGAATTTCACTTGATAGTATTGAAATATAAGAAAATAAGAATACGAAAAAAAAAACTAAGAAACCAATCTATTGTTTACTTACTTATTTAGATATTTCTAACTCTAAGATATTTATTCAGAATCTTCGTCATTTCTTCTTTTGAATCTTTTTCTTGGAGCTTTTTCCGTTATGACGACATTGTTAGCTTGTGGTCGTCCGTCTTTTCCTTCAACGACCTCAAATTCAACTTTATCGTCTTGGTACAAGGTTTTAAACACTCCTTCTTCTACCTGGATGGTAGAATAGTGGACGAATATGTCTTCACCCTCTTCGGAGTTTATGAAACCATAAAAAATTTGATTGATCATTTTATACCTTGAAGAAAGAAAAAAAGAAGAAATAAGAATTATTTATCAGGGTAAATTACTGTTAAATGAGATGTCCATCTATGTAATCGTCTGCGTATTCGCAGAACTCCCTATAAAGCGATCGCGAAATGCTATCAAACAAGCCCTCAAGCTCCTCGTCCGATAAATGGGATATCCTTTTCTTGGTGCTCTCGTTCGATAGCATTGCAATCAGTTCCTTTTTCGATAATTTTAACTTTATCGTGGTGTGTCACCTCTCCATTTTTTGTTGGTCGTTTATTTTGGTTCGCCTCGAATTGACGCGAACTTTCAAGAACGAAAAATAAATAAAAATTTAAATTTTTCAGATTTCTTTTGGTAGCACGAATTTTTCGACTTCCCTGCCGGTCTTGCAGAAGGCAAACATCTCTTTGGTTGGAGGGCGAAATAATTCTTTTTTTTCTCGATCTAGCTTCCGAGTGAGGCGAAAAGTCTCATAATCGAGGTCGTGAGGCGTTTCGTCCTCCCAATATCTCTCTTTTTCGTTGAACACGCGCCTTGAGCCGTTGCTCCCGTTAAAGTGCACGAGCTCGTCCGTGAATTGTGGGAACTCGTAATAAGAACATCCGTTCAATCTTAAAGGGTCGTTTTCGTGAAACCCTCCCGAACTCGTGGAGCGTTCGGGCATGTTCTGGTGAAGGATCTCGCATTCTCGCGCGAACTTCTTCCACTTTTCGAGGTCGTGATCCTTTCTTTTTCGATACCAATAATGAGCATATCCCATCCTTTTAATTACCTTCAATTCAGTGATTTAATATCATCTTTTCGTTAATGATTAAAGCGATCGGCGGTATTTAAATGAGTAGAGCACGCAGGATTCCTAATTTGCAGGCGTGGCAATGGAAGTACCTCCTTTGAAACAAGATTGACAATTGGGTAATCCTTGCGGGGTAAACGACTCGTCAAACCCATAATAAAGGGTGGATTATAAGAAAAAAAAAGGAAAAAAAAAAAATCGGAATGCGCAAGAATTTACTTGCGAAACAAAAAGAAATCCTCGTCGTCAGACCACGCAAGGGTTTTTAACGCGTCGCAACGCTCGAAATTCGCCATTAACTCCTCGAACGACGAATATCCCCTCTCTTTTTCGTCAAAAAGAAACCATCCTGCCTCTTCTATTTCTTTTCTCGATAACAACTCGCTTGCGACCTCGTAATCGTAAAAATCCGTCATCCCGCTTTCTAAAAGACCGTCCTTGAAGCACTTCAAGCAGTACGCTTTTTTCCGTTGACTCGCTGAACCTGATGTTTTCCTGAAAAAACGAGCGATCGCATCGAAAACAAGCTTCAATCTCGAATAGTGCCTGCTCCACGTCGCATTTCTCGCAAATATCGCATTCTTGAGCCTTCCCGCTCCACGGATCGGTAAAGATCGTTTCCTTGACGCTTTTTTCTCCCTTTAAGATGCGCTTTCCGCACAACACGCATGACAATTTATCTCATCAACTCCTCTTTGGTTATTTTCGTTAAATGGTTGATGTTAATAGCGAATTAAAGCGTTTAAATCGTTAGAGCGTGCCAAATCGGTGATTTACCGTCCGCTACCTTGATGTAAAAATAAAAACATCAAGCGTGAAGGCGAACGATAAAGTCCGATAAACCGATCCCTTCTCTTGACAATCCTTATAATGTCTTTAGGCGAGCTTTCTCCCAGTGGCGCTGGCTTCAGGTCAAGCGCCTTACTTGCGATAAAAGTAGACCGTGTCGTTTTTTAGCCACGCAAGGCGCTTGGTGGCTTCCTGCGAGTCCCACGACGAGCGAGCGTGGTACGGATAGCCTCGATACTTGCGATCGAGCGTCCAGCCCGCTCCTTCGATCTCTTCCCTCGTGAGCGCCATGCTGGCGTCGCAAATGTCCTCGAAGTCGGTCATGCCGTTTTCGAGTAAGTCCCGCTTCAAGCAATTGCTTTCCGTCTCGATGTTGGTCACCTCTTAGTTTTATTAAATGCCTTACCCTCGATTAAAGGATCGCGCATTTAAATCAAGGGAGCGCGCTGGTTTTCCATCGATATTTCCCTCGCACTTGAATTCTTCTCTTTGACCTCGAACGCAATCCAACCCCAAAGCGCTCCCGTCAGGAGTACTACTGAACCAACGACGGCAAGCAGGCAAAATTGGGCTCGAAGGGCGCGTTCGACGAAAGTAATCGCTCCCGTTGACGCTTGGTTCTCGATTTCGATCCCCCATGAGGCGCATCGGGTCAACACGACGAGCGCAAAGATTGCGAGAGCAAGGAATCCCGAACGAATAATGGTAATTTTTGGGTCTTTCACTTTTCGTTTCACTCTAAAATTAATTACACGAAAAAATGATCCGATATTAATAAAGAAAAAATCGTAGGATGTCCCGGATCAAAGAACATCGTCACGATAAAAATCAAGAGCGCGAGAATAACGATGGGTCCTTTCATTTTTTCCTGCTTTCGGGATGGTTTGGATTTAGTTGGTTGGCCTTGGTAGCTCGGACTACCTGTAAAAATTATATCAATACAAAAAAAAGCAAACAACGAGGCCGTTCCCGTCGCCACGGGTAATAAAAGAAGGAGGCGATATAAGAGGGGAGGTCTTAAAATCCATCTATCACACATTATTGGGAACGCGATCGGGAACGCCTCGACCGTCACTTTCTCATCAGTTGCTTTTATTCGAACGAGAAAATCACCAAGCGTTCAATCGTACAGTTTTGAAAAAGGAATTAACTTTCAGGAGAAAAGAAAATACAGGTTAGCAATTGATTGTTTTCAAAAGAGTGAATGCAATTAGTAAACAATGTAGCATGATCAAATCTAATAACTACGGGCAAGGGGAAATGACGATTACACGATTCCAAATAGTTCATCTCTCATTGTGAACGATTGAAAAGCCTCGAAAAGCCTTGCTTACCTCGTATTCCACCGATTCTGATATGTTTAAGACGAGATTTTGAAAAGCTCCTTCTTAAAAGGATCGTGGGATATGACGACAATTTCAACGAAAAAATATCTGTACTGTGCAGGTACGCTTTAAAGCCTCAAAGGCAGGAGGAAAAGATTCACGACCTGGTATTCAGGCGGGATCAATCGGTAAAACAGTGGATGATCGCTTGGCAAGAAGCACTTGTTGAATACAAGGAAAATAGGATGCCCGATTCCACGCAGCGAGACGAAATCGACCGATTGATTTTGGCTTCGGGAGTGTGCGACGTTTCCTTTTCGGACGATTCGTATTATTTCATACAGGGGGGAGAGAACATTGACGAGACTTTGGCACGAGCGCTAATTGAACTCCTCGTTAATCTGTTTGGGGGTTTTACCTACTCGCAAATGGTGAAAGGTTCGATCTTTGCCAGAAATGGCGTGTTGAGGTTTACGATTCCCGTAAAGAAGGAGCGATATGCATCGTTGCGCAAGAGTTTCATATCAACTCACAGTTCGGTATTTTGGAAACAGACTATAATGGGCGATATTCAAGAATACGCAATGAATCTGGCGACGCAGAGGGCTCAATTGACCGTGCGTGTTAAAGCTAGCTCGATCGATGTGGACTTTCAAGAATCGGAAATAAACGTGAAATCAATGCCGTTGTCTCTCTTGTTTCCCATGGAGGTTGAAAGCTTTTCTGACCTGTCGGAATTGCTCTCTCTTGCGTTGGACGAACGAGGCGTCCGAGAGGTCGATCACGATCAGGCGCTTGTTGGATTGTACCTCGGCTTGATCGAATTGTACGAATCCAAGTTATCGCATTCCGGGCTTCCCGCAAGAACGCAGCAAAATGTTCGCGCGATCGCCCGAAATTCGATCAAGAATTTCGTGTTCGGTCGACGTGGCTACTCTTCTTCTTCAGACGCAATAGCATCACTAATGAGCTATTTGTCGTCTCGTGGGACGATTGCGGACACGATCACGCTAAAGGGGCGCGTTATCTCCTCGTTTGATGGGAGTGAAAACGAGCTCGTGCTACCTGCCGATCCCGAGTTGTTCGAAAGTCTATTTGGGAACATTGAAGGTGCTTACGCTGCAATGAAAGCGATGAAGACCACCATAAGTCCGGGCGGACAAGGTCCTGAATTGATGGAAAGGCAATTGAGAGCGCAACAAGACGCCATCTTGAAGCTTGCGTCCTTCCTCAAGGAACAAGCCGAGTCAAACGGCGAAATTATTATCTATCCCTTTAAAGAGTCTAAATGGGGGTTGAGAAACGGCATAAAAGAAGAATACGGTGATTACGATTACTTGCCTCATCAGGCGGGAGACGAGCTTGCCACGATGCCACACTCCAAGTCGTATTTCGTGCTCAATAAGGACGATCTCGGGGCGTTTGACGACGATTTTTACCTCCTGTTGGGTGGATTGTTGCTCGACGATCAGACTTTCGTCTTGAAAACCCGCACGATGGCAGAAGACGAGATGATCTGCGCTTTTAACTTGGCTGCGGGCGTCATGAATCCCAGAAACTTGCCGTGGTGGGATAGGACGAGAGATCCCGATCCAAAAGAAGACAGGTTCGAATGGTTCGCACCCATTAATCTCCAGTGGATAGACAATGCTGAAATTCACGAACTCGTCATGACCTTGGCGACATTTAGCGAGCTGGTGTTTAGCGTTAGGGTAGATTCCACTACTACTGAAGATTGGCTGGAAGCCTGTAGGAAAATTAATGCCATAGGATTCAGCAGCGCTGGACGCGATTAATTCCTTGTTGAGAGATGTTCAATTGGATTTTAATTTCTTGATTTTTTTTTCTATCATTAAATGATATTCATTTAGATTTTTTTTATTTTTTTAAAATCCAAATAAAGCTGACACGAGAGAAAGGAATGTATATCACCAAATAATTTTAGCACCCCTGCTTCTTAATATGTCAAGGGATTCTGGAAGCGTCGTCAAGGTATTCACTTCTAAATTTAAAATCTTGAGTGATGAAAGGTTTCCTATGGATTCTGGAAGCGTCGTTAGTCGATTACAACATACATCCAACATTTCAAGGGACGCGAGCTCGAACAGCCCCTTTACTTCTAACAAGTCTTTCACACGGCCATCTCTCAAGTTCAATATGTTATTGGCAACGAATATCGATATTCCACTGATCTCTACCACCTGTATGTCAAGCGAATGTAATTCTTCAGCACTCAAGTAAGCAATATATCCTTCTTCTAGCAAGTAATTCACGACGGTAGGATGCCCACTGACAAGTCTCCTGGCAATCTCGTCCTTGAAAGCTTTTTTGGCAAGAGGGTCTCCCGCCTCAACGAGCTCTCTTAGCAGGGGAAAGGCCAAGTTGCGGTGAAGCAAGCGGCTGTCGTAATCGTTTTCGGCCCACGCTTGTAGGTTCGAACAGTGTCCCCAGAATTCGACCTCAGGAGTGATGTCGAGCGTTTCGTAAACTTCCGATCGGTCCCTGCCTTCTAGCTCGTCAATGGAATTCGCCTCGTCGTATTCCTCGATTTCGTAAAGGGGTACGGAAAATGCGAGGTACTTGCACTGCATAAAGGGCCAGCCGTTCACGTATAGGTTCGTGTTTTCTCCTTCCAGCTTGAGGGAAAGGTATTCGTTGATTTTAAACTCGGTTTCCTCCATTTTTCGCATTTTTCGTCGATTTCTCTTAGTTTCGTGTATCGAGCGATTAACTCTTTAATTATCAATAAGGTCCTCGGATAATTAAAGTTTCTCACACTTGCGATTTAGTGGTTTCGCCCAATCCATTTAAATACTGCAAAATAATGGTCTTGGATGAGACAAGTTAAGTTTCTATACCTTGACTTCGGGTTAGATCGGTCTAAATGGAAAAGTTTAATTATTTTCGAATATTTATCCTAATTAGATCGTTTATGATTCGTAAACAATCAAATAATTTAACTGAAATGAAAAAAAGGTAAGTTTAAGTAATGGCTACAGGAAGTGTGAAGTGGTTTAGCAATAAGAAGGGGTATGGATTTATCTCCTCCGAAGAGGGTGAAGACATTTTTGTCCACTATTCTGCCATCCAAGTAGAAGAAGGAGTATTTAAAACCTTGTACCAAGACGATAAAGTAGATTTTGAGGTCGTTGAAGGAAAAGACGGACGACCACAAGCCAACAATGTCGTCATTACGGAAAAAGCTCCACGAAAAAGATTCAAAAGAAGAAATAATGATTCTGAATAAAAAATCGTAGAGTTTTTAACGAAAGATTGATCTTATTTTTAGTTTTTTTTTCATATTCTTTTTCACTTTATTCTTTTTATAATTTTATTCTTATGGAATAGCTTTAATAGAGAATACCAAATAAAAAATCACTACTCAACTCTAGTTTTTGAATTTTTAAATGATATCTAACATTACACAAATTGAATTGCAGTGATAGAAGATTTTGAGGAATTTTTACAATATATTCAATCAGAAGAGTATTACTCTGGCCAGATATCTCACATTCAATATGTTCCGGCTAAAAAAGCGCAATATGGTGAACTTAAGTTCCCCCTGAGGAAAAGACTATCGCTCTGGATTGAAAGTAAAGGATTGAGATATTGGAAACATCAAGTTGACGCTATGAATGCAATTAGGGAAGGTAAAAATACTGTTATCGTGACATCTACGGCTTCTGGTAAGTCTTTATGTTACAATTTGCCCGTTTTAGACTCAATTCTAAACGATCAAAACACGACAGCGTTATATGTATTCCCAACAAAAGCATTAGCACGCGATCAACACGAAAAGATTCTCAAGATAATGGAAGAAACGAATATAAAAACGACTCGGATAGGGATTTACGATGGTTCCATCGATCCTCAGGAGAAAAGACAAGTCTTAATGAATGCAAATATAGTAGTGACCAATCCTTTTGGACTTCATTTATATCTGCCGTGGTTCAAGAAAAAGTGGCGTAGAATCTGCCAGAACCTTAAATATGTTGTCCTTGATGAGATCCACACCTACAAGGGCGTTTTTGGTTCCAATTTTGCCCTATTGATCAGAAGACTCAAGAGAATACTTGATTATTACAATGTGAAACCGCAATGGATTTTATCAAGCGCCACTATCAATCAACCAAAATCCTTTGCTGAAAAATTAGTCGGAGAATCCTTCATTGTTATTGATAAAGACACTTCCCCTTCAGGTCCAAAAAATATAATATTATGGGATTTGCCTTACGATGAATTTTCTGAGAAATACCGTTCTTCCCATCAAGAAGCGAAGAATCTTTTCATAAGTCATTTGAAAAAAGGAATTCAGACATTGATGTTTACACAATCGCGTAAAATGGCAGAATTACAGGCAATTTGGAGCCGTGAAAGCGTTCCTTTAATGAAAGAATCCATAGCAAGCTATCGGGCGGGAATTAGCAAGAAAAAAAGAAAGGAAATAGAGCAAGCGTTAAAAAATCGAACGCTTATAGGTGTGAGTTCCACGAATGCGCTTGAACTAGGGATTGATATAGGCTCTTTAGACGCGATCATCTGTTCTGGATTTCCAGGAACGATCTCTAGTTTCCGACAGCAAATTGGAAGAGCGGGAAGGGGAGAAAATCTCTCGTTATCAACTTTAATACCAATGCAAGATCCATTAGACTTGTTTTACGTGCATAATCCAGAAGTTCTCTTTGGTCCCATTCAGGAAGAAGTGCTGATAACCTTGAATAATAAATACATCTTAAAGAATCACCTTAGTTGTGCCGCAAAAGAGATCCCATTGATAATAGACGAATACGAGAAATTTGGAATCCAAGACAAAGATTTAATGCTTTCTTGCCTTGAAGATTTAGTTGACGATTCTCTTTTTATGAAGAGAGCTGAAAAGTATTATTGGAGGGGAAATTTTTTTCCAAACGACAAATATGGCCTGAGTAATTTATCAGATCGTGGCTATAAAGTCATCTTAAAAGATTTTGTAAAAGAGGAATATCTCACAACCGAAGATGAGAGCTATGTATTCAGGGATTTGCATCCGGGAGCAGTTTATCTTTACGAGACTGAGAGTTATATTGCAGAAGATCTAGATTTAGACAAACGAAAGGTTTATATAGCAAAGAAAAAAGTAGATTTTTATACCCAATCCCTAAAACACACGAATATTATTCCACTTGAAGTCTTATGGGAAAAAGAAGAATCCCAAAGCAAAGAACTTTATGTTTACTTTGGTAGGGTAAAGGTTGAGCACGAATATTACTCGTATAAGATTATTGACACTTTAACACAAGAAATCCGAGCAAGAATGCCCCTAAACGAATTACCCCTCATAGAATTTGAAACTCAATCGGTTTGGTTTTTAATTCCTTTTGAACTTCAAAAAAGCCTAGAGCTTGAAGGATTCGATCTAGGGGGAACCATACATGCTATAGAACACGCAATGATCGCAATGGCACCAGCCTTGGCTCAAATTTCACGCTGGGATTTAGGAGGGTTCTCAATTGACTTTGATCCCATAAAACAACAACCAATAATCTACATATACGACGCTTTCAGGGGCGGTATTGGCATATCTGAATTAATCTACGAAAACATCATAGAATTGATGAAATTAGCTCACGATTTAATAAACACTTGTAAATGTACATCTTCTAATGGTTGTGGATGTTGCATAATGTCTCCCAAATGTGGAAATATGAACGATCCTCTCGATAAAAAAGGAGCACTCTCCTTGCTAAAGAAGCTTATCAATATCGAATAACACAAAGAGATTTAGATCAGTGCTTTTAATCATCTTAAATTAGTGAGAAAAAAGGATAGTATTGAAAAAAGGTATTAGAATTAAAAAATGAATTTAGTAAGAAACTGAACTATTTTTTACAGATATATTTTAGAAAGCTCCTTTGTACAAATTTTAATATTTAAAATTATACAATTTCTTCATATAAAGACACATAAAATGAGAAAGATATGAGTTTAGTTCGTACTTTTAATACGGGTTTTAGCTTGAAAGTCTAACATTTTTATACAAGTAAATTGTATAATTTACTTAAACAGGTCATAGGAATATTTTAAATCGCTTGCAATGACATTCGAAAAAACATTCAAGATCATTGTCTTTGGAGATGCTGGTACGGGAAAAACGACCTTAACCCATAGATTTTTAACCAACTTATTTATCCCGGATGCAGCTTCAACAATTGGAGTAGAATTCCAAATTAAGATCGTGGAATTTGAAGGTCAGAGGATAAAACTTCAAATTTGGGATTTTGCAGGCGAAGAAAGATTCAGATTTCTCCTTCCTTCTTACATTAAGGGAGCAAGTGGTGGAATATTTATGTACGACATCACGAATTACGCATCCCTCGCCCATATTGATGAGTGGTTTGAAATAATCCGTGATAATAAAACCGTAATAGATTTTCCAATAATTGTAGTTGGTGGAAAGTCAGATTTAGGCCATTTTAAAGAAGTATCGACTAAAAAAGCAATGAAAATTGCACGGGAAAAGGGTGCTAATGGATTTGTTGAATGTTCGAGTAAAACGGGCGAGAATATTCAAAAGATATTCCAACTTCTTTATAATATTATTCTAAAAAACGCCCTTACAGTCAAGTAGATCCCTTTTTTTTTTATTTTTACCAAGATACATATATATGTTTTAATTTTTTCTTTGTTTGTATTACAATACAAAAAAAAAAGAGATTGACAAATGTCAAAATTAAAAGTGAATAGAGTAATAATATTCAAGCATGGAGTCTCGTATTTCATCTTAGAAGGAAAAATGAAAGGTTCTGGCATGTTTGAACTTGAATTCAAGATAAAGGAAATGAACGATATTTTAAAATCATTATTCGTATTAGACACAAGCGATAAAGGATATATCTCATCGATATCATACGACGCAGCCTTGGAGACTTCACAGCTTTTGGAATCTGTTATGTTGAATATTCCTGACAAAAATTCTTTTTCTTCACTCGTGACTCAAATAAAAGGTGCTCAGGTTCATCTCAATGTTGGCAATAACGAAAAGATGCACGGTACCATAATGGGTATAGAAGAAAGGGAAAAACTCAATAAAGAAGGAAAGATCACGGAAAAAATATTGATCTTGATGAAAGACGATGGAATCATAACGAAAATCCCCTTTTGGGAAATTAAATCTTTCGAAATTGAAAACGAGGATTTGAAAAAAGACTTGAAGTTCTTCTTGGATACTAGGATCGCTGGAAAAAAAAAAGATGCAAAAAAAATAGTGATTAATTGCGAATCAGGAGGCGACGATGCAACCGAAAGAATAGTAATAGTGAGTTACATTCGGGAAAGTCCCATATGGAAAACTTCATATCGCCTGATTATGAGC
Source organism: Promethearchaeota archaeon (assembly GCA_048938565.1). Lineage (GTDB taxonomy): Archaea > Asgardarchaeota > Lokiarchaeia > Sigyniarchaeales > SOKP01 > FT1-020. The sequence continues at coordinate 15,229 of JBHLMB010000009.1, forward strand.
AAGCTACAAGCGGTTGAGAACAAGTGCTTGTTATCGGGGTGGTGTATGGTAGAAAACACTACAAATAATGATTGGGAGGACATAGAGCTTTCTTTGGTAGCTGGAATGCCCGTCTCGTTTGTATACGATTTTTTCCGTCCAATATTCATAGAAAGGCCTGTCATTCAACCCCCGCGCGTTCTTAGCGCTAAACCTACCGAAATCGAAGAAGGTTTAGGTATGGACGATTTTATGGATTACGAAGTAGATGAATCTGTAATAAAGTTAGGAAGGGAAGCAAAAAAAATGGAAGTTTCAAAAGCTAGGGCGATTCGCCCTTCCCTCGCTCCTCCGGGATCTGCTCCCCGAGGTGCAATAGCAGGAGGTCTTGTTGGAGCTGCTCTCGCAAAAAAATTAAAACAGCAGACTAAAACTACATCGAAAGATTTAGGTGAACTGTTTGAATATAATATCTCCAATCTCGTAAGCATAAAACGAAAAAATAGCGCATTAGTACCAATATTGACAGAAGAAATAAAAGCTAAAAAAGTATTGTTGTACAATATAAACGATCACAATAAAAATCCTAACGCTTGTCTCGAGATCACTAATAACACGGAACTCACATTAGAAAGAGGCCCTTGTACTATCATATACGACGATAACTTGGCAGGAGAAGCAATCATACCCTTTTTGAATAAGGGGGATACTAGGCTTTTAAACTATGCCGTTGAGCAGGCAGTCATTATCGAACACGATAATAAAAGCAAGAGTCAAAATGTGCATCGAATACAAATATCAGCTTCGTACTGCTATGAATATTATTACACGGATTTACACACTAACTATAAGATTAAAAACAAGACTTCAGAAGAAAAAGAACTATACCTTGATCATCCCAAGAAAACGGGCTATATCATTGAAGAAAGCGCTTTAAAACCA
>JBHLMB010000378.1:0-3944 GCA_048938565.1 Promethearchaeota archaeon
ACAATAGCATAACTGTATGAGCTTGTAATGATCTTGAAAAGCACATCATCATTATCCTTGCGTGCCGCGATTGGCTCGCAATTGATGTTGTATAATGGATGATCTTCACAAATTTCCCTTGAAAGCTCTATCTTAATATTATTCGCTCTCAATGGATTGATTAATTCCCAAGGTTCTTTTAAAAAGTTCTCTAATGTCATAGTTATCTTAATACACATAAGAATAAAAAAAGGATTATATTTTTTTTATTACACCGATTATATGTATTGCTTAAAAACCATAATGTATTATTAATCTCCAAGTAGGAGGGGATAATAATGAATAGAGAAGGTAGAGCGAAGTTAGCGCGGGAAACATTGGCTATTCTTGAACAAGGGTTCTATTACACGAAAGATGGTGTTAAAGTCGACATCCAAGAGGATTTAAAGCGCTTTAAAGAAGGAACAATACTATACAAGCCCGAGGATCATGAGGTTTTAAAAGATAGTCTTGCTAAAAATAGAAATAAAGTAAATACATTAATTGAAGTGACTGAAGAGTTCCTGTTATTCGAGAAGAAAATGGAGAATTATTAAAAAAATATTACTTGATATCCATTATTACGGCTCCGGCAGTCAATGCGGGAGCCGTTAAAAGAAATGAGCCAAATAACATAAAAAAAATAGCGCCAATCATAATAAGTCGAGCCGAAAAAATACTAGTTATCGCTGCTCATCATGGCGTGACTGATCTAGTGTTAGGAGCATGGGGTTGTGGCGTGTTTAAAAACGATCCAGATCAAGTTGCTGATATATGGTTTGATCACTTAGAGAATTCAGAAATATTTAAAGGATTATTCCATAGGATCGTATTCACCGTCCCTGGAATTATTGGAAAAAATTATCAGGCGTTTATAGAAAGATTTAGAAATATAAAGGTTTCTTAAATAATGATATGTATAATTGTGATTATTTAGAAAAAAAAAGAGAATATAATTTTAGTATAATTTAATTAAAAATAGGTTCTTTCAATTTGAACGATGAAAATATTGACGAACCGTTATTTATAAAGATAGATACAGAAAGCAACGAATTCCAAATGACTATAAAACGCGCCCAAGAGACATTAGGATATTTCCAACAAAGAATGTCTGAAATCGATGATAGTTGGATGGGTGTGGTAAAGTCCTTCATGCCTGAAATACCTAATTCAGATAAGGGGCCTTATCTTTAGCTTGCAAAACCAATTTTTAGAGACGGGTTTTGCACGGCATTCATATTTGAGTAGCCAAAAGTCATTGAATACTTGAGTATGGGACAATGGATAAAGTTTCCCTTCGATGATATAATGGATTGGTATTTGCTATCTGATTCGGGAGAGCTTGAAGGGGGTTTTTCGTTTTGTTATCAAAGGAGCTTATTGACTCCCGAAAACAGAGCAAAATTCGATGAATATATTGGAGTAGAGAAGTATTTAGAAGCTTAATTAACTACTTCATATAATTTCCAAAAACTACTAAAATATATACTACATTTGTATTTCATATTATTACTTACATAATTTAGGGCAGAGTTAAATGAATTATTTGATACAACCAAAAAAATATCAAAGTCTTATGGCTGATGCTGGCTCCAAGGCCATAATGGAAAAAACTATATCTTTTTTCGAAAATATGGGAAAAGCCAAGATTACCGAAGATTTTCATAAAAAGATTTGGTATAACTATTTTATAGATTTTATTGGTCGTGAAAGAATCTTTGCGAAGTTGCTCACACCAAAAGCCTATGCCGACGGAGATCCAGATTGTAGGTGGGATACGGCCCGTAATAATGAATACAGCGAGCTTTTAGCTTTTTATGGATCTGGATATTGGTATTGTTTTCAGGTGAGCATACTTGGTCTGGGACCGATCTGGATGAGCACCAACGAAAAGGCAAAAAAAAAGGCAGCAAAACTACTTAAAAAAGGAGCCATTTTTGCATTCGGTCTATCTGAACGGGAACACGGCGCTGATATTTACTCTACAGAAACTACGCTGACTCCGGTAGGTGATAGCACGTGGAAGGCCAACGGAGAAAAATATTATATAGGCAATGGTAATGAAGCTGAAATGGTGTCAACTTTTGGTAAGGTGAAAGATGGTACAGACGATTATGTGTTTTTCGTTACTAATTATTTAAATAAAGCCTATGAACTGAAAAAAAATGTTGTTTCCCATCAACAATATGTGTCCAATTTTGCCCTACACGATTATACTATTACTGAGGATGATATTCTTTCGAGGGGATCTCACGCATGGGATTGCGTACTTAACACTGTTAATATTGGCAAGTTTAATATAGGTCCATGTTCGATTGGTATAGCAGAACATTGTTTTTATGAAGCGATTACTCATGCAAGCAACCGAATTCTCTATGGTAAACCAGTAACAGATATGCCACATGTACGCCGTAATTTTATGGAGGCTTGGCTTCGATTGTTGGGAATGAAATTCTATCAACGTAGAGCAACGGATTATTTTCGCAACGCTAATGAAAATGATAGGCGTTATATGCTTTACAATCCAACAAGTAAAATGAAAGTTACCCTTCAGTCTGAAGATGTCATTAACTTGTTATGGGATGTAATTGCTGCAAAAGGATTTGAAAAAGATACATATTTCTTCACTGGTACATTGGAAGTTCGAGGTCCTTCAAAACTAGAAGGTACGGTGCATGTAAATGTTCAGCTGATACGTAAATTCATGCATAACTATTTTTTTAATCCGCAACCTTATGAAGAACTGAAACCTGATTTCTCTGATAATGATGATCTATTCGTTTTTAATCAGGGAACTACCGGTGGTCTTGGTAAAGTTAGATTTCACGATTATCTCCCAATATTTAAAAAATTTGCCGATCTTCCTAATGTTAACATCTTTATGAAGCAGATCGACATTTTCAAATCTTTTTTAGAAAAAGCGGGACCTGATAAAAACCAGGATATGGATTCGTCGTTTTCACTTCCATTAGGAGAGATGTTTTCAGTTGTAGTATATGGCCAACTTATTTTGGAACAATGTGAGTTGAGCCAAGTTGATAAAGACATCATAAATCAGATGTTTGATTTTATGGTACACGATTTTTCACGGTTCGCATTACAAATATATAGCATGAATAACACGAAAGACGAACAACGCGCTTATTTTAAGGAAATAATGCTGGTTAAAGCTGAGGCCGATGATGCTCAATACAACAGAGTCTGGGAAAAATATATATTTGGATTAAACGGCGAATATGAAATGAACAAATAATTAGAAAAAAAAATTAGGAATTAGTAATATCAATCATCTTATGGAAATTGTTTTCATAAAAAATAGATAATTAATTCCTTCTCTATTTTTTTCAAATTTTTCTAAACAATCCCCACTTTAACTTAATTTTAAAGCTTGTATTATTTTAGATCCGGCTTGAATGATTTTATCTGCTTTTAATTTGAATGAGCTACTCTAGTCTTGCAGGAGAAGTATCTGCAATGGCAACGGAGTTAGCGGCTAGTTCCGAGGAAGTCTCTGCAGCGTCTGAAGATATAACCTCCACGGTGACGAAAGTGCTCGAAAACGGGAGGTCAATGAAAGTATCTTCCGATAGTATAAAAAAAATCTTACAACTCACCACTAAAATTTCTGATCAAACAAACTTGCTTGCTATCAATGCCAATATTGAAGCAAGCAGGGCGGGGGATCACGGAAGGGGCTTTACTGCAGTGGCAGACGAGGTGAGAAAACTAGCTATTGAATCAAAGGACACGCTTTCTGAAACTAGGATAAAGATTAACGAAATCATATCTCAAATCGAGCATCAATTCGAATCGTTGTTGGCCATAACGACTTCCACCGAAGAGCAAGCAAACACTATGGAAGAAGTATCTGCTACGGCAAATAATTAGATGGATTGGCAATAAAACTGAGTGGCAAGTTTAAAAAG
>JBHLMB010000379.1:0-3943 GCA_048938565.1 Promethearchaeota archaeon
TATTGTTTGTCGAAACGTTTACCTTAATCCCTGTATGAGAATTATTATTGGCTCTATTCCCTATAATATCATTGTTATCAGAATCATGCAATAATATTCCATAATAATTAGAAAAGACAGTGTTATTTAAAATCAACATATCATCGCAATTATATAAATAAATACCCGATCCACTAGAAAAACATGTATTATTGATTATCGTTCCATTTATAGAATTTACTATGCTAATACTAGCATTATATATACTATTTCCTGCATTATATAAAGTGCAATTTCGAATAATGAAATGTTGAGAGCAATTTTCTATTTTAATGCAATTATATAAACCTTGTCCGTTTATAGTAACATTTTCAATTATATGTGGATCAGTAGGAGAACCTGTACGATTTTGTACCCATTCAAGGTCAGTTGCAGACCAATTATCATTTTTAATATATATAAAAGTAACATCATCTTCGTCCCAAAATTTCGATACTTTTGGTTGGTTAATCTCAAATTCTGATAGTTCTTGTTTTGTTTCATTTTGAATTGGATTATTATAAAAATTAGCTGAGAGAAATATGACTAAAGAAAATATACTTATTAAAATAATTAAACTGCTAATCTTGATTTTTTTTTTGGTTTCAATAATTTTAGAAAATCCCTCTCTAAATTATATCAATATATTATTTGATCCTAGTTATTAAAAACTTTTCTAAACATCATTCAATATATATTCAAAAAAAAAAATGATTTAATTTTTTTAGAATTGTTTGAGATTTAATTACTAATATTGGAATTTCAATAGTCATTTTTAAATTAGTCTTTACAATTTTTGATCAGTCAATTTAAGAATAATTGTAATTAATGTGATATATAATCCTTTAGAAACAAAGCTTATGAAAGAAGCTTCTATATTGGTTATAAATCTCTTGGTCGATGAGATATGCTCATAAATCAAGGAGTGCTGACTTTTAAGTGATGAAAAGGAAAAGAAGAAAATAGCATATTAATGAAAAATACTATTACTAACTTTCTTGGATAAACTAACATTTTAATTAAATTCTTTACTTATAATTAAAATTTATTTTATAATAATACCAACTAAAGTAAAAAAAAAAAATTAAAAAAAAAGAAAAAATTTAATTATTAAAAGGGATGAGGAGAGAGATTTTGCAGGAATTTGAACCGTTCGTGAAATCTAACTTCATACCTTCACCTCATTTTTTACTGTATTTCCATCATAACTCATTGACTTTGCCGTTTTATATAAATCTTTTGGTAATTTGAATGATTATCGATTTTTTCTCTTCGATATAACTATAATAATTGCAATTATAGCAATTATAGTTATTATTGCCCCAATAATTACGGGTAGTGATAGGAATAATAACTCATCTACGTCATCTGCGTCATCATCATCCCCGTCTCCTCCAGGTAAAGATAAAGGAATGCCTGAACCACTGTAATCTATCCTTTTTCGGATTTGAATGACTGCTAGGCCAGATTCACCATCCGCCACATAAGCATAATCTCCGCTCACATAAACATCAAGTGCCTCATCATCTGTATCTCTGTACACGGGCGTTCCTGGATCTGTCGGGTCAGAAATATCAATAACCGCCAAACCGGATTCTGTAGTTGCTATATAAGCATAATCTCCGCTCACATAAACACCCTCTCCATTATTCTCTAATTCTTCGAATTCGACTGTTTCTGGATTTATCGGAACGGAAATGTCTACAACTGCTAGATTATTAACTCCAGTAGCTATATAAGCATAATCTCCGCTTACATAAACGCCATTACCGCCTGTGATTATGGTCTCATATTTAGGCGTTCCTGGATTTCTCGGATTTGAAATATCTATTACCGCTAAACCGTTAAAGCATGATAGATAAGCATAATCTCCACTTACATAAACTCCAAATGTCTGTCCAGTCGTAGGCTCATACATGGGAGTTTCTGGGTTTGTTGGATCGGAAATATCAATGACCGCTAAACCAGAATAACTATTCGCCATATAGGCATAATCTCCACTTACATAAACTCCATATGCAAATTCGGTCGGGGCTCCGTACTCAGGCGTTCCTGGACTTGTCGGGCTTGAAATATCTATTACCGCTAAACCGTTAGAGCATGATAGATAGGCATAATCTCCGCTCACATAGACATCAAGCGTCGAGCCGGTGGTCCACATATAGATGGGCGTTCCTGGATTTGTCAGATTGGAAATATCAATAACTGCTAGGCCAGAATATCCATCCGCAACATAGGCATAATTTCCACTTACATAAACGCCATTTGCCCATCCATCCGTGTCTATGTACACGGGTGGTCCTGGATCTATCGATTCTGAAATAGTAATGACTGCCAGACCTTGAGCTCCATCTGCCACATATGCATAATTTCCGCTTAAATAAATATCCTCTGCCGATCCAGCCGTGTCTACGTACACGGGTGGTTCTGGATTTTTAGGATCGTTAATATCAATAATTGCCAAGCCAGAATCCATATCAGCCACATAGGCATAATCTCCGTTTACATAAACGCCACGTGCGTCTCCGTCTGTATCTTCATACTCGGGCGATAGTGGAACTGTTGGATAGGAAATATCAATAACTGCTAGACCAGAATATCCATCCGCCACATAAGCATAATCTCCACTCACATAAACATCCCATGCCATTCCATTTCCATCTATTTCTTCATACACGGGCGGGTTTGGATTAGCCGGATTGGAAATGTCAATGACCGCCAAATAAGATTTCTCAAACCACTGATGAGTTGTCACATAAGCATAATCTCCACTCACATAAACGCCATGTGCGTAATCAATTGTATTTTCATATTGGATTGTTTGTGGATTTGACGGAACAGAAATATTTATGACCCTTAAGCCAGCATTGAAACCTGCCATATAGGCATAATCTCCGCTCACATAAACATCATATGTATGTCCACTCACGCTTTCATACTTGGGCTCCCCAGGGTCTGTCGGATCGGAAATATCAATAACCGCCAAGCCAAAACTCATGTCAGCTACATAGGCATAATCTCCGCTTACAAAAACATCCCATGCATATCCATCCATCTCCTTGTATACGGGTGTTCCCGGATCTTTCGGATTAGAAATGTCAATGACTGCCAATCCTTCGCTACCATCTGCCACATAGGCATAATCTCCGCTTATATAGACGCCACATGCCCAACCAGTCGTGTTTTCGTAATAAACAGAAGATGCTTGAGGTGATTGTGCCTTATTAAATATATTAGGATTATTTTCGTCATTAAGAACTTCGATATCTCTCTCATTAGTCATTAAAAAATTCGGTATTACGATAATTGTTGCAATAAGTACTGCAATCAGCAATATATTTGTTTTTTTTATTTTCTTCATTGAATTTCACCCTTGAACTTATTAAAATAACTCCTTATTTTGGAATCGTTTTAGTTTTTGTTAGATGTTGTTAAAATTATAACTTTCTATGCCTTATTTAAATCCATCTATACATTTTTTGATCAATTAATTAAAGAACAATTGTAGTTAATGGTGTATTTAATCCTTTAGAAAAAAAATTATGAATGAAACTTCAATATTGGTTATATACCTCTTGATCGATAAGTTATGTTCATAAATCAAGGAGTACTGATTTTTGAAGGTTGTTCTGGAAGATTTGAGATTTTGTTAGATAATAAAAAATAAGAATTTAACACTAAATATTTATATTTCCATTTAATTTCGTTATCTTGCGTTTTAACTACGTTACTTTAATTGAGACTCTTGCTTCGCCAACCACAAGAGTCTGTAATTGAAGAACAGAAAAAATAAATAGTTATGCTGTAAATCTTGGAAATAAATTTCTTTTAGGATTTTCTTGATTTTGTTCAAATACCTTTTTGATGATTAGATACAAAAATTTATTTAATAGCAATAATTTTGGTTAGTACAATTATTAATTAA
>JBHLMB010000380.1:0-1100 GCA_048938565.1 Promethearchaeota archaeon
AGAGGTTCTCTTGTAAGACCAAAACACTTCTCTGAAGTGCTCATTATAAACGACAAAAAAGTATAAATACGATATGAATAATGCTTTTTCGTTCTTTATCGTTCAATGTTGAACAAAGTCTAAGAATGGAAAGCTATTAAAATTAAAAACGAATAATCTCATAGATTCTTGTTGGAAAATTAATTTATTACAATAGAATCAAAAAATCTTCATAAATTACTTCATTTAGTGGGAAATCAGATGGATTCGAGGAGTTCTTTTAAAATTTTTAAACCTTGTGCGATATTAAATGTTTCAGGGGAAAAAATAGTGCACTTTCTTACCAGATGCCTTTAAATAGGCTGAAATGAATTATTTTATTACGAATACTATAAAAAAAAAGTATAAGAATGGAATTATATAAAAAATCTTATAAGGGCATTTTTAAAGGAAAAAACACGGGCACGTGGAAAATCACGAGATATACCTTGGAGGAAGTTATGGAAGAGATCCTGGAATATATAAACGAAGGAGACGAAGGAACTGTTGAAATTCTTGAAATGGATGTAAGTACAAAAAAGACAAAGGTTGTCAAGCTAATAACCATAGTCAACGATCTGTACTTGGAGCCTAAAAAAGAAATACCGTTGAGATTTTAGATAATTTATTAACCATTCTTTTTATTACTAATAGTTGATAGAATAATATATTGCATCAATTTTACTTAATTTTTAGAAGAATATATTTTAGTTATCGTTAAATCTGAGAAAAAATGGGAGCGGCCGGATTTGAACCGACGACCAACAAGTCTGGAGCCTGCCGCGATACCGGGCTTCGCCACGCCCCCTAGAAAATCTTTATTGAGATTCTATGATAAGTGAAATTGTTTAGTTTTTAAATAGTTTTTCTAGTCAATTATTGTATTTTAGTTTTCATTATCTTTTTTATTTCTCTGAATATCTTTTGAAAACGGTAGAATTATCTGATTTTGCCTCCACATAGACCACAAAATCTTATGTTTTCCTCTTCAATGTCAACACCACACATCGGACAGAAACGCGCTTTCTTTTCACTTACTTTCGGTTTTTCGAAAACCTCGATTTTTTCTTCCCTCAAGTCTA
>JBHLMB010000380.1:1110-3940 GCA_048938565.1 Promethearchaeota archaeon
GTTCGAGCCCGCATTGATTGCACTATTTTGATGGTTTTCCCCCCTGATATACGGTAATATACTTTCCACAATCGAGGCATTTTGTCACGAGTTTTAAACCACATTTAGGGCAATTTTGTGTGTATTGTGAAGGAACTTCTGTGTTACATCGTGGACAATGCTTTTTAGGTATGAAGAAATAATGAGAAAACGACACGGTACAACCAACAATTACTAACAATAAAACGCTAATCACGACCCACCACATTTCTTTTATGAACATTGCATCCATGATCACTAATGTTGTCGCAACGATGATTATTAATATCCACATCAATATCTTTGTCCTTTGATTCGAATCAATCACATTCTTCAACTCTTTTGTGTTTTTATTGTTAAAAATCATGCATTAAAATCATCACGCATTTTTATCTTTATTTTTTTCTCTAAGTAACATGCAAAGATATAAGTCAAATCAATAAAATTTAAGAGTTCGTTAAAATTATATGATCTAATTAGAAATAAATAATGAGTTGATTTAAAATACCTGGTAGTCACGGAAGTTTAACAAAAGCAGGAAAAGTTCGACAACAAACTCCAAAAATTCCGAAAACGGGAGTGAATTCTATTAAAAAAAAGGCCCCCAGGATGAGATTTAGAGAGTTATACCAAAAGCGCATCTTAAAAGGCACTTATGGTGGTCAAAACGACAGTTTAGGGGCAAAAAGGGCCTCTTATCAAAGATAAGACTCTAAATTACATTTTCTTTATTTTCAAGCGTTTTCTTCTCTCACGCCTATTTCTTTAAGCTGAAATTTTAAGTTTCGGGCTTGTTCGATATAATATGCTGCGCTATCCGCTTTTTTCAACAATAACTTGTAATAATCGCTCATTAATATGTTCCACTTGGCGGAAAGTTGCATATCTCTTATTGTATTTAATGAAATGCGTTTTTCAATTTCTTCGAGGTAGTGAGCTGCCTTATTTTTGTTCTTTCTGTGGTAAATATGCATGCTTGCGAGTTCTATTAAAATTTCAATTACCTTGTGTTGATGCTGTCCATCATTTTCTTCTGTTAAGGCATTTAGACCAATAGTTAAAATTCTTATTGCTTGGGATATTTTCCCATTTTCTTTAAACGCAATCCCCCTAAGCAAGCAAAATTTTAACCTAATTTTAAGCACGGTATTACCAATTAAATAAGCTTGTTTGAGTGCTTTTTTAGAATCTGCAAATCTTTCTTGCTTTAGAAAAATTAATCCCAAGTAAATGTTGATCATTCCATCAAAATATTTTTTTTTACTTTCAAATTCGGGAAATGTACTTGCTTCTAGCACGTCGTTCAGAAGTATGAACTGCTCTTGAGCTTTTATCAACTGATTTGAGCGAAAATAAGCTTTACCAAGCTTATAACGTATGCTTAAGATATATATGTCCGGTACGTCCCCTTTTAATGCCAGGCTTAGGGCATTCTGCAGGTAATTCTGCTCTACATCGTGTTGATTTAATTTTTGGGCAATTTTTCGAAGAAGTAACAGTACTGAAACCACTGCCTTTACTTGATGGTATTTATTAAAAATTTTTATTGAGTCGTTTAATAGTTCGATTGCTGGAGCAAATTTGTAATTTCTAATTAATGCTTCTGCCTTGGTGTAGTATAGCAGGCTGGATTCGATGAGCTCAAAATGAGTTGGTGGAGAATCAAGTAAATCAACATGAAAATCGAATAATTCTTTTGCAATCGAACTCTCGTAATTTAAAGCAGATAAAGGGAAATTACAAGATTCTTCTTCGAATTCCTTGTCTAAGAATTCGTTTTCAGCCCTAAAACTTACGAACTCGCTTTGATTAAATTCCACTTCGCTCAAAATTTCGATTAAGGAATTTAATAATATACGAGAAAGGATTATCCAGTTCCTAACCGAAACCTCAAACTGATATACGGAACTATAACCCAAAGTTAAAATCGTGTGTAAGATGTATGGGTTATAACTTTCAAAAAAAGTTCTTATGTATAATTTATTGTATTCAATGTCCTTGAAGTATGTTACGTGTCCTTTTTCGATTATGAAAAACTCGTCTTGCTTTTCGTCCTCGTTAGCAAACAACAATGTTTCAGAGGTTCTAATTTTTGGTACCCCCATTTTCAATTCCCAAGGCAACTTAAAAGTGGATTTAAATCCCGTTTCATCTAGAACTTTTACCATGTCTTTTATCTTATGAGTATCAAAGTCTTTAAATTCATCAATATATTGGTCGCGCTTATTCATTAATGCAATTCTTACTCGATTAATCCAGCTTCGCTCAGTCTCGCTTTTCATGTCTTCTGGAAAGATGGCATTTAGAATTCTAAGGAATTGTGGGATTTTCCCTTCAATATCGAATCCTGGCTTTAAGAAGGCTTGCCCCTCCAATTCTTCGAGTGCCTTCATGATATATGCAATTATCTTATATGTGTTGTTGTTTAAATACCATAATTTGAATGCTATTGAAACCTTGAAAGTTACTACCTCGTACGGGATGTTTAATTTCACTCCGGGAAGTTTTACAGGTATTTTAATTGTAAATGATAGTAAATTGTTTTTTTTTATGCTATAACGACGAGTGTCTTCAGTATGACCTCCAATTTTCCATCCATTTTTTTCAAATATCTCCCTTAAGCTTTCTATCTCGTTTATTGAAAATGGTCTTATTGACATTGATGTCAGCTATTCGTTTTTTTTACAAATCCATTAAGATCAGAATGATTTCTTTCTTATTTATCTAATTAGTTTAATGATTATATATATATAATCAGAATTTTTATGTAATGATGAATTTGGACTCCTTGAAATTTATAAGTCAAACAAGC
>JBHLMB010000381.1:0-3937 GCA_048938565.1 Promethearchaeota archaeon
TAATATATCTAATTTGCGAATTATTTCAATGTTTGATTCAAGTATACTGCCTATTATTTGTTCAAAAGTTTTGATAATATCCTCGAATTGTATTTTATTAATTTCTTTTTTATGACTAGCTATATCTGCAAAAAAAAATGCATATTTGTTCAAGTTCAGAAATTAACGACTCTTTTAAATCCTTAGATTGTTTTGGTAATGATTTGACATCAATACTCCATTTATTTTTAAGAAGCATAAGAGATTTACAAATAAAACTAAAAGAATTTGAACTCTGAGCGAATCTCCCTTTATGTTTCTGATTCTTAAAAGCCAAGATTCCAAATTCAAATTGTTCAGCTAACTCTATGTCTAAATTTAAAAGAATTCTATAAGTTTTATCATCTAAAATGCTTCCAAATCTTGGGATAATATTGTCAAAATAATCATTTATATCTTCTTTTACTCTGCGAATATCCTGATATCTTTCTTCAATATTTCTATTTTCCATTTTTCCAATAATCTCATCAAATCGAGATCCAAAATTATCATTCTCACTACTGATTGATTGATTTATCCCTATAGGTAAATGCCCTGTAAGTAATTTAAAAATAATTCTCGCTAATGCACAAATATCTATTCTACGATCAGGAGAAGATCTCTTTTCATCTGTATAATATTCGTTATTAATAAATTCATCACTAGGAGTTTGAATTGATTCTTTTTTTAATTCATCCGGAAAATGTGCCATCCCACAGTCTGCAATCATTACGGTATTATCCTCGAAAACGAGAAAATTTTTTGTTTTTAGGTCTCTGTGTACAATTCCTTTGTCGTGCAAGTATATTAGACCGTCAAAAATCTCATTAAGAATTCTTTTTACTTCTAATGGATCTTCTTTGATGTTGTTAATTTTAAAATATACTTCGAGGTTATATTTTGCTATAGGCATGACATAAAACGGTAATTCTTTATTATCATATTTACATAATCCTATTTCAAATGCTCTCACTACATTTGGATGATCTGAGATTAAATGAATGTTTCTTTCATTTATAAAACGTTTAATAGCTTTTTTTCTTTTTTTTCCAGGAATATCCATATATCGAGTGAATATTTTTACAGCAAATTGATTTTCATCAGAATCTACGCATAAAAATACATTTCCTCCCCCTCCTGATTTATCTATTGCTTTAACAATTGTATATTCCTTGCTACTTCCGGATTTTATTTTTAAATTAATTATTTTTTCATCCTTGAGTTTCATCGAAATTATCTCTTAGAATGTATTTTACCGATTAATTTTAATCAATATAATATAAAAGCTTTTAATATAAAAATAATACAATAAAAGCAGAAGAGTACCACCAGAAATATGTATTGAAGAAAAAGAAACATCCTTTTTCAATTCAACATTAAATTAAAATAATTGAGCTTTCCATTCTTTCTGATTATATTCTATTTGAGTTTTTTGTAGTATAACTTCGTTCTTCGAGCGAGTTTGATTAGATCAGAAGGTTTTTTAAATTTATTTTGGAACGATTCTTTTACAAGACTTCCCATGCGAGCTAGATGAAGCAGGTCTTTAATGGGCGTTTCTCCTATGTACTTTGAGTATGCACTTCCTTGCTTTTTTTGAGGCATTGCACTAAATCCTTCTTCTTGCTCTAAATATCTCAAGACTTGTTTATCTTTTTCTATGATATAAGAATAAAATTCGTCTAATGTGTTCTCTATTATATTTATTAACTGGGAAAGGTTATCCAATATTTTCAGCCTTTTTTCTAAATAGGGTGCTGGTTTTTCCAATTGTTCCTTAAGTTGCATGGTTTCCGTCCACGATATGTTGTTTATGGTCATTTTAGAAAGTTTAGCAATTATCGCTTCGATTTTTCGCTCTTTCCAGTAATTTCGATGACTAGGAACGGATAATATCTCAAAATCGGGTAAAATTATTCCAGTTAGATGCCCTCCCGTGCAACAATCTGTATCGATACCATATACGATATCGTTATAAATAAATGTAGTGTTGTTGCCAGAATAATCTTCGTGTCCTACTATGACTGGTTTTCGGCCAGAATATAGCTCATACCATGGTAAAGGATATCTCTTTTCTAAATAGTTAAAAGCGCTTAATGTTCCAGCCAATATTGTTTCTTTTTGTTGATTTAAAGGTATATTTGGTTCTAAGTATCCATGAACTAGAATCGCTTCTGGTAATTCAATATAGGGAGGTAAGGTTTCTATAAAGGAGATTAAATCTTGATATTTATTCTCTCCAAATTCTTGACGAGTCAATACCTGAGAGATTGATGGTTTAATTTCTCCCTTGTATGAGAGGTAGTTTTTTCGTTCGTGATTACCCTTGATTGTAATAGCATTATTAGCTTGAATAAAATATTCAAAAACTTTTTTGGAATCTGGACCGCGATCCAAGATATCTCCTAAAGCGATAATCCTGTCTTCTTCGGTTAACTGGGCTTTTGTGATTAGTTCTTCAAGTTCTAAAAAGCACCCGTGTATGTCGCCTATAACTAGGGTTCTCATCTACTATTCCATTCAATACTATTTATAACTTTTATATTTCTAAACGCTCTTTAGAAAATAGAATGAACTATCAGATTTGAAGTTTATCAAGCTCTATAACCCAATAGCTATACAAATACGAGTATCATAAAATTCAAGTAAACTCGGATATAAATAATGAGTTACTCATATTTAAGGTAAAAAAGCGTGAATTTTTCTTTCCAAATCCCCGATGAGAATGGTTGTATCCTTTAAATCGTAACCTCTATTTTTATAATCTTGAACGAGAGGTTTTAAATCGTCGTCGTTTATTCTTGATACGAGCAAAGCCGCGCCTAAACACTTTCCTTCTTTAAGTTTAACGAGTTCAGGCCTGAATTTACCATCCTCTCCTTTGGACCATTTTCGAGCGTAACCTTCAAGTAGCGCTGGAGACCATGGAATTGCCTTGCCTATAAAACCCGATAAGGCATCTGATTTCATGTATTTGTCCCAAATGAAGATCATGTTTTCCTTATCTACTTCACTTGGGTTAATTTCTTGTTCAGGATCGTGTATGATTGATGTTGCGTAAGGTTGAAAAAATCCAAACCAACACATTGTCAACAGTTTTTTTTTTTCATTCAATATATTATCACATCCAATGTTGATAATTATCTTATAATATTATATCAAACTCCTGAACTTATAATTTCATTTTTATTTTCATAAATTCCCTTCACATTCATTCCACATTCCTTTTTATGGTTCAATTGAAATATTATTATCTAGAGTAGGGTAATAAAAAAATAAAATAACGAATTCCACGTGGTAAAACGAAATTACGATGTCTTTGAAGCATGAAGATCCAGCTGACAAGTAGTATCTTTTAAAAAAACATGGCACCTGCCGTCAACCCTGGATTTTTGTCTTTTGGTTAGCGTGAGAGCGCTAGTGGATTTTCGCCTTTTTATTCTTTCCTATTATTCTGACCTCTACTTGGTCGCAGCGGCAGGAGCCTCCCTTAGCCTTAAATTATCAAGCCTAAAATTTTAACATTATAATTTCAGAAATAATAACAATATTCCAATTACACTATTGGCATGGTTATTAAGATTCCAATACCAAATATCATGGCGATAAATATACACCATGGTACTGCCAGAACTCCTTCCCCTTCACTTGCTGCAGCAAGGATAAATATGTCTACGCAAAAAAGAAGAATTATGGCTAATACAATGATACCAGCTAAACCCAACCAATCCATCCATTTGAAGATAAGATTACATAATACTAGGATTATTATAGCACATATTAAATGACCAATAAACATTATTCCGCTAAATATCGAAATTGTTTTCAATTTTGTCATAGTTGAATAATTGATTTATTACTATTTAAAATCATGAATATCAAATATATTTAAAATAAAAATTAATAATAATGATCTAAG
>JBHLMB010000382.1:0-3937 GCA_048938565.1 Promethearchaeota archaeon
GAAATAACTGAATTAATATCTCAGTTCTCTTCCGTAATTAAAACAATATCAGACTGGAGGATTGCAGAAAAAAAAATTGAAACAGTACTTGCAGTAGGAGAATTCAGTATGATCAAGGATTTATTCCAAAAATTATCCAATATTAGGGATGTTAATTGTTCAATTCACGAGATAATAATTGATTAAAACAATCAACTAAACCTGAGAGATAAATCGATTTGTTCGCTAGGATTTTGGGTTATTTCACTCGTGCTTATAATGTCTGGTTCTTGTTCTAAGTAGTTAAGAATATTATCAAATGTAATTCCTCCTGATATTTCAATCAGTACATTACTTCTCAAGTCATTTTCCGAAAGTAATAATATTGCTTTTCCAATCTGTTCAGGGCTCATGTTATCGAGCATGATTATATCTGCACCTCCTCTTGAGGCTGGTATTATATCTTCGATTTTCTCTATTTCCACCTCTATCTTCTTTGAAAAACTTGCGGTTCTTTTGACATCTTCCAAAAGTTGGATTAAATTCCCTCTAGCATACTTCAGGTGAGTATCTTTAAGTAAAATCATATCATCTAAGGAAAATCTATGTGTTTCGCCACCTCCTATTTCTACAGCTTTTTTTTCGAATAATCTCAAACCAGGCAAGGTTTTTCTCGTGCATGCAATTTTTGTTTTTCTATTAGCTCCTTCAATAATGCTTACAAATTTTTTTACGGTTGAGGTGATTGAGCTCATATGAGTACATAGATTGAGTCCTACTCTCTCACCAAGTAAAATGTTTCTAGCTAATCCTTCCAATTCCACTATAGTATCTCCATTATCAATACTATCGCCATCGTTTTTTAAGAAGTTAGTTTTAACTTCAAGGCTATTGAAAAGGATTTTAAGTTCATCAAGTCCAGAAATAAAACCTTCGCTTTTACTTATGATTTTTGCAGTAATTATTGCATTTTTGGGGATGAAATCAGAACTACAGTCTTTGTAGGAGCAATCTTCTTCGATAAATTCTTTAATCTTTCGTTCGATGACTATCTTATTGTAATTCATAAGTATCAAGATTTAATAGTCTGAATATATAAATAAAACTATGGAAAATCTATTCGTTAAAAACGACGATATACAGCTCGAAGCGGAATATTTCGAATCCTTATCTAAAAAACAACTAGTCGTGTTAATTTGTCATCCTGATCCTCGACTTGGAGGAAGCTTCTATAATAATGTAATTTCGGCAATTTTTAACAAACTCGTTTCCTTAGAGTTTTCTTGCATGAGATTCAATTTTCGAGGTGTTGGTAGATCAACAGGATATTCAACGAATGGAGAAGGAGAACTTGACGACGTAAAGACCTGCTTGAAATATTTAAGCACAATTAAAGGTTATAAAAAGATCATTATTTGTGGTTATTCTTATGGAGCAGCTATTGGTTGTTCTGCGATAGCGAATAGTGATAATATTATTGGTTATGTCGCAATCTCTTTTCCTTGGGATTATATGGGAGAAAAATACAAACAACTTTCCCAAACTACTAAGCCAAAGCTATTTTTACAAGGAGATCTTGACCAAATAGCAGATTTTTCCAAATTTGAAAAACATTTCGCTTTTTACAAAGAACCTAAATCTAAAATGATAGTAAAAGGTGCTGATCATTTCTACATTGGTTTTGAGGATAAAGTAGCTCAGGAAGTAGTAAAATATTGTAGCTATTTAAATAAAATATAATTAAAAAGCCTCTAAATGCTTGAGAGCTTTTGTAAATCCGCTTGACTATTCTCAATCGCCCAATCAAGAAGTGAATCGAAATACTTTTCCACGTCTTCTGAATCAGGTAATTTTGACAATACTGCCAAGACGAAATTGGTATCTGCTGTTGGTATTGATATATTCCTGCAGATGATCAAGTCATCGATGTACTTAATCTTTATGCTCATCATTTCTGATAATTTTAAGTCTTCTGAAGCAGCGTACGCAGCATCGCTTAGTAAAGTTGCCATTGCGGCAACAATTTTTTCGTCTATGTCATCTGCTTTTTGTGAAGACAAGACTAAACCCGTGTCAGTTGAAAAGAGTGATGCTCGGAAATTACCGTTTTCGTTCAGTTCTTTTAAAATCATTTCAAGTTTGGATACCATATGTTTATAATCTCCCTATTTTGTTATGATATAAATAATTAAATTTCTTTAGTATTTAATTTTAACTCATCCAGACTTTTTTTCATCTAAATTTACTAGAAAAGTTGAAAGCATGTAATTTTTTTCGTTTATTTCAAGTATCATTACACTAGGTCTTGGTTTTGGTTTTTTAAATCCTTTTTTTTGGGGAGGCGCTTTTGGTACGGTTGGCGATCCTGGATTTAAAATGAGTGCGTTATATGAAGTACCCTCTATAAGCGGTATGCAAGTATGCCCGTGAATAAGGATTTGAATTTGCTTATCAAGAATGTATTTCTTTAAATTACTAGGTGGATGATGTATCATATTAATATTATAAGGGCCAAACGAAAAAAATATGCTTTCTTTAAGTTCCTCGATTTCATCTATGTCGCCTTTTATGCATCTTACAGGTGCGATTTTTTCAAGTTTATGTAAAAAAGATAGTGTACATACATTGCCTAAATGAAGGATATAATCTGCGTTTTCAAAAATTTTTTTCAATTTTTCTATTAACTCATTAGCTCTCGTGTTATTGCTTTCATTAATAAGCGTGTCTGATAATATCCCATATTTGACCATCTTTTACATTTATCCCCTATAGTATAAGTATTGCAATAAAAAAAATGATGAACGCAAGGGCAATGTCTAAAAGAAGCGTGATAATTTTATCTTGTTTAGTAATTTCTCGCTTATTGTTATCGTCCGAAAAGTACTTGAGAATGATATTAAATCCCGTTGTAATGCTTTCTTTTACCCGTTGGAATTGGAAGGTTAACAATATGAGCGAAATTGTTAGCAAGGGAATATACAAGTACAAAACCAAATATAAAAAATCATTCCCTTGCATGTAGAACCAAACACTATAGATTGATATGATGTTGTTCAAGGCATGGGCAAAAATGACAGGGATTAACCATTTTTTCTTTATGATAAACATTGCTAACACGATACTTGTAATAAAAGTTTCAATAAACCATAAAAAATGATACCATATTGGATAGTTTGCGCTTACTGGATCTAAAATGTGGAAAAAATGTCCAAGTCCGAAAAAAATCGATGAAATCAATACGGCAGACATTACTTGAATGTGTTCCGATCCTCTTTTTGCTAATAATCCTCTCGAGATGGATTCTTCTGTAATTGCCACCGAGATTTGAATAATAACGAGAGACAATAGGAAGATCGGAAACTCCTCAAGGACATAATTATCTAGGGGATTCGACGATAATAAATCCGCATAATATTCCAATAGTTCGGGAATAAAAAGGTATGTTAATACATCCCAAGGGACGAAAACAAGAAATAACAATAAAAGAGTATAGAGTGCTTGATATTTAGCGTTAGCTCTTGAAATTGTAAACATCCTTAAAAATCCACCAGAAGGACTAAACTGAGACGCTTCTCTTGATTCTTCCGGGTTAGGGCGCAGATATCTATGAATCAAAAATAATGCTATAGGGATACCAAAAACTATTCCTAAAGCTTTGAGAGAACGATAAAGGGGAGCATAGATTACTAAAGTCTCATCCACTAAAAATGGTAATAAATAAGTTGGAAGAACAAATGGGATAGTAATGATAATAACTACAAGCATTTCGATAAAATAAGAAGTTCTTTCTTCAATAATTTTATTTCTATACTCTGATTCCATCGTATTTTCATTAATACGGTTTGTTAAATTCTATTACAACTAATAAATTCTTATGAAATTAAAAATTTTTCAATGATTTATTTTTATTTTCGAAAGATTAATATCCCTATTTTTTTAGGTCAGGCAGGATATTATC
>JBHLMB010000383.1:0-3928 GCA_048938565.1 Promethearchaeota archaeon
GATCTATCTAGGAGATCAAGACGACAATTTACTGATAAATCTGTTCCAAAAGAATTGATTGAAAAAATATTGAATGAAGTAGGGCGATATTCTCCAACAGGGCATAATCAAGAGAATGTGCATTTTACAATAGTTCAAAATAAAGAAATACTGAAAAAATTATCTGATGAATGTACAAATCAAGTTACAAACCTAATTAACGTATTTGAAGATCCTGAAGGAAGGAAGACTCTTGAAAAATCATTTCCTCCTAGTCTAATAAAGCGGATTGAAGTAGTTATACCTGCATTTAAACGAGCTCTGAAAAAAATAAAGCAAGGTAAAGAAATCTGGCGCCGAAATGCTGAAATTATTGTAATTCATACTCCTAAAGACGCTTTAACCCCAATCGAAAACTGTACATTAGCCGCAGGATATATTATGCTGGCAGCTGAAAGTTTAGGCTTAGGTACATGCTCACTAGGATATATTACTTACTTTTTCAATGAATTTAGACTAGTTGGTAAAATAATAAAGCTTCCTTTAAAACATGTTGTAGGCTACACATTAGCAATAGGCTTCCCGAAAGCCAGATACTATAAAATTCCAGAAAGAAGATCTTCTAAAGTTAAATGGCTATAAATTAAAATTCTTTTTTTTAAACTTTCAAAAAGTTTTACTATAATCTATAATAATTTTATTGCAATGGTTATTTCTAATACCTGGGAAGATCTTGATTGGACTTACCAAGCAGTTAAATTAATAGCTGGATTAGTTAACTTTCCAAGAAATTCCAAAATTATTCTTTTACTTAGGCATTCCGAGAGAGATGTGCCAGAATCTGTCTGGGATAACAAAGATTTACAATTGACGACAACAGGGCATAGATTAGCAAGAAAACTAGGAGAAAATCTCCCAATCGACAGAATTGTTCGCTTTTTTACAAGCCACGCTACAAGATGCCAGGATACTGCTGAAGATATTCTTAATGGATTTTTAAAGGTTGGTGGAAAGGGAGAAATTCAAGGAAATTTGGAACCGTTGTATAATATTGGAATAGAACGAAATTTTTTTCTCAAACAGATCGAAGATGGAGATTTAGTTAAATATGTCCAAAATTGGATTAGTGGAAATTTTCCGGAAGATAAAATACAACCACTAATATCTTATTCAATCAGCACCGCTAATATTATTTGGTCATTATTTAATGAATCTCCAAGTAGATCTATCGATATTCATGTTACTCACGAAATTCCAATAATGGGGCTTAGATTTGGATGGTTTAACATAGTCCCTGATGATAAATGGGTTAACTATTTAGGAGGATTAGCCTTTACCTTACAAAATGATAATTTTTTACTCTTTGATATTGATCGATTTCTAACTGTAAAAATTCCAGCTTGGTGGGATATATAAAAAAAAATTATTTTGCATTTGGATCCTCTTGCATAATCCCAGTTACAATTCCTTCTGTATCTTTGAAATAAGCTAGCCAACCGACTCCTGGAACAGCATGTTTGGGGCTAATTATCTCACCCCCGTTATTTTCGATCTTTTTAACTATTTCATCAACATTCTTGACATCTATTGTATTAACAAGTTTAGGAAATCCTTCTTCTTCAGCTCCAAGTCCTCCACCGATACCTTCTTCACCTTCTTTTCCTGTCATAATAAGCCAATAATCTATAGGCCCTTCCCATTTTTCGAATTTCCATCCAAATACATTTTTATAAAATTTAATCGTCTTATCTACATCCTTAACATTCAATTCAAAATGTATTACTTTTGGAATTTTAAATCACCTCATAAAATATTCTTTATATATCAAGATTATAATTTAAAATCTAGGTTTTAATATTATTATACAAAATATATTTCACTTTATAATCTATTAAGTACAACAGTCTATTGAGAAAAAATTAAAACAAATGGAAATTTTTAGAACTCAAAATAGCGAAAAAGTTGATTTTATTGTCAAATACCAAATTCTTAATGAGAAAGAAAAAAAATATTGCTTTAATTGCTCACGATGAAAGAAAAAGTGATTTATTAGAGTGGGTAAAATTTAACAAAGGTACTTTAAGTCATCATAATTTATTCGGAACAGGAAATACTGGTTCTATTATTCGAGATGAAACAGGACTAAAAATAACTACCTTTTTAAGTGGACCATTAGGAGGAGATCAACAGATTGGGGCAAAAATTACAGAAGGAGATATTGATTTTCTTATATTTTTTTGGGATCCTTTAGAATCTCATCCACATGATCCAGATGTAAAAGCATTACTCAGAATAGCGGTTGTTTGGAATATCCCCATTGCTTGTAATAGAGCAACTGCGGATTTCTTAGTATCCTCTCACCTTATGTCAGAAGACTATACACGTAGAGTAATTGATTATTCCAAAAGATATGGATGTCAAGAATCTTTTACAGCTTAATTATTTACTATACTTAGATACTTAAAAATTCATATTAAATAAAGAATTTAATTTAGTTTAAGTTAACAATAGTTTTACTTTCTATTGTAGACCTAAAATAAAAAATAAAAAAAATATTTAGATTTTTAACTAAAACACTTATTTTTTGGCAGGGCCTTTCTTTTTAGGGCCTGCTTTTTTAGCAGGTGCTTTCTTTTTAGGACCTACTTTTTTAGCAGGTGCCTTCTTCTTTGGGGCTGCTTTTTTTGCCATTATTATATACGTCTCCTTTAAGTTTTTTAATGTGTTATAATTTTGATTTTCTTGATATAACCAGTTATTTAATTTTTAAAGGTTTCTATTTTGAGCTATTAGAACTTTAATAGCGTAATTGCTCCATATTCGTTAAGAACTTTAATCATATTGTCCAATAATAAAACTAATCATCTCTCCAAAAAGGACAATTTAATCTTTATTAGGAATATATCGATAAAATTAAAAGACCCTATTTTTAGATATATTATTTTCCTCTATAATATTCATGCCTTAAATACTCCTTCTTTTTAGTTGTTTGATTAATTCTTTATCTTGTTTAATACTATAAAAATACGCGTTCTTACTCATCACACATTTATCATTTTGAGCCAATTTTTCGACTAGCCTTACTCTTAGTTCTAATGCACGAATATTTTCTGATTCTGATTGGATTAAAATATCTAATATTTGTAGCCCTAATTGAAATTGTTCTTGCTTCAAAAGATTGTTGACTCGAGATAAAATTTTTTCTTTATCTCCAATAAGATTATTTATTTCTTCCATGACCTCCTTCTCAGGTCTTGGTATGAGATGCGCTGGATTATGATCATAATAACCATGATACCATCTGTAAACATTATAAACAAAAAATTCTGGTCTAGAATATACTTGCTTTAAATAGGGGCTCTTATTCAAATGATCAGGTATTTTTACTACATGAATCATCTCAGTGATATGCATTCCTTCATTAATATATTTTACAACTTGGTCATGTAAGGAATGAATTACTTCGATATTATCATTTAAGGCTTTTAAAACATCTTCCCCCTCGTATAAATAACCTCCCCCACTGCAAAAAATAAATTTTGGTTTTACTGCACGAATTCTTTCTAATTCCTTTGCCCATTCCAATGCAAATCGAGTAGGTTTCCAAGGATTACCTACATTTGGAAACCATGGTCCCATCATAAAATCACCGATAACTGCCGTATTAAGCTCTGGGATATATACCCAAACAGCATCATCAGTCTCGCCAACTCCTGTATGTAATTGAAATGTATATTTTCCAAGTTTGAAAGAAAAATCTCCTAGAAATGTTTTAGTAGGATAAATGTACTCTTTTAAATTTTTCCCGAAAGCATATTCTGGAATATTGAATTGCATAGTTGCTATTAAATTCCTATAAGGCTCAAGAAGTTTGTATCTGTCAAATCTTTCTGGTAAAAGTTTACTGGCTATTACTTCTGGATTAGTCTCCATAAAGACTTTTGCTCCT
>JBHLMB010000384.1:0-1779 GCA_048938565.1 Promethearchaeota archaeon
GATATATTATTGTTATAAAAGAGATTTGGATTGTTGTAGATAATGAGCTTATTTTTCAAGCTAAAACTTTCGAAAATGTTGTTATAGTAAGATTTCAATTCCTCTTCTTCTTTATTTTCCATTGGTGGTGGAATTAAAAATAATAAATCCTTGAATCTCTTGCCTAAAGGTTCGATCTCGTCTAAAATATCGTTAAAATCATCTCCAAAAACTCCTGTAATGATTGGTATTTGTTCTTTAGTTACCTGGTAAGCCAGATTAATAAGATCTATTTTATCCTCGATTTTATTTCTAAAATATAAACCTTCGCCGGTGGTTCCAAATAGTAAAATATTTCGTGCTCCATTGAGATATGCGTGTTGAAAAAGGAGCGAATTAAGTTCTTCGTTGACATTATAATTCTTATCAAAAAATGTGATGGCGGGACAGACAACACCATTGAATAGTTTTATCTTTGACATGATGATTATTAGATTTTTAAAAGATAATAATATATTATGTTTATCGAAGGCTTAAAGTAAAGAATACTTTCATATTAGTCACTCACTTTGCTTAAATTATTATTAGATCGTCAATGGTTATTAAATTATCTAAAAAATTGGACTTAAAATCCTGTAGAAAATAAAAAAGTCTTAATAATTCTCTCGGATATGTCAAATTATTAAAAAATTATGTGTTAAAAATGGCCAAAAATAATGGATATATATTAGCAATTCTCGCTGGCGTGCTAGCATTAATTTCAGTCTTAACGCCAATCGTTTATCAAGATGCATTCACCTATTCGGTTTATATATGGGTATGGACTCTTTACTACACAAAAGAAGAAATATCTGGTGCAACGGATATCGATTTTTATACAGAAAACTCTGATATGGTCATATGGGGTTTGATCACGACATTAATTATAGTAATTGCGATGGTAATTTTGCTAACGACTGGTGCCAAGGCAAAACACTCTTCAAATAATGCCGGTGCTTGGTTTTTAGCGAGATTAATGCTAATAGCAACACCCATCGTATTTTATGTTTCTTTTACGGAAATTGAAGCTTTTGGAGGATTATTTTGGGATCTTTTTGATCCTCATTTTGGATTCTATGGGCCGATAATTGCGGGTATTTCAGCAATGATAGCAGCGTTTGTCTAATTATTTCCTTTTTTTGCATTTTTTTTAAGCTGATTTCAAGTAATGTATTTTCTTTTAACTTCTCCTCTAGGATCTATTTCTTCGAATAATATTGCTTGAAATGTGTAAATATTAGTATCCCCTTTCTTCCAAGCATCGCTAGAAAGCATTGCTTTTTGGCATGTGTGGTTCAGAAATTCCTCCGAAGACCAATTTCTCCCGTGATCCACGGGTACTTGGGGAAGAAGTAGGCCTCTTCTCATTCCTCTTTCTACTATGAGTCCATCTCTTCCGATTACAATCTTTTCAAGATATTCCCCAGGATGATTGACCTTAAGTAGCTCTGGAGGCGTGAGGATTGATAGTTCGATTACGATTTTTTCCATTTCTTTGAGTGTAACTGAGGGAAAGCGAGGATCTTCTAGTGCAGAGCTTATTGAAACTCTATGAACGACATCATATAGTTCAAAACGGGGTTCAATATAACCAATACATCCGCGTAATGGATTTCCCGGAAAATCAACTTTATTTAAAGTCACAAACGCTCCGTATTTTTCCCCAAATTTTTCCTTGATATTCCTTGGAACAATCATCCTTCTACTATTTTTGAGATAATACTCAATATTTTCTCGTGCAAACCTGATAAGTAAAGTTCC
>JBHLMB010000384.1:1789-3926 GCA_048938565.1 Promethearchaeota archaeon
GAATAGATATTATTGATATTAATAAAAAATATTCAATCTACTGTAAATAATTTTTTGAATATTCTCAGTTTGATAAATTCATAAAATAACAAAAATATGAAATTTTCCTCCAAGCTAAATTATTTCTATTTTCTTTGAATTATTTTTCCTCTAGCGATTGTTCCGTCCCTGTTTATTTCATTCCCCCTGAGAAATACTTTCCATATTTTTATAGATGTTTCAAATCCTTCAAATGGAGAGAATTTCGCTTTTGTCTTGAATTTAGACGAATCAATGTGATATTTTTCTACATTTTCAAAGATCACCAAGTCTGCGTCAAATCCTTCTTTTATAAATCCTTTACGAGATAATCCAAACATTATTGCGGGATTTTCCGCAGAAATTCTTACAAAAATATTTAAAGGGATCATTTCCATTAACGATAACGCGTATGTTTCAAAACCTGGAAAACCAGAAGGTGCTTCAATGAAGTTTCTTGATTTTTCTTCGATAGTGTGAGGTGCGTGATCAGTTCCAATCAACTCGATGCGACCTGATTTTAATTTATCAAATAAAAATAACTGATCCTCCTCCTTTCTTAAGGGAGGCAATACTTTCCCGAAATTAGGATTCTTTAAATCCTTGTCTTCTGATAATAATAAGTGATGTGGCGTGATTTCAAAAGTGATTTTAGGGTAATTACCATTTTCCTTTATATCTTTTAAAATTTCATAACTCAATCGATTGGTTACATGACAAAAATGAATCCTTGGTATTTCTACATTTTCCCTATCGCATTGGTTAGAAATCTTTTTGTAATTATCAATAATATGGCTAATAAATTCGGCTTCTTTTTTATCTTCATATAGGATGTTGTGAATTTTAAGATAAGTATACCCTTTTTTCACATATTTATCGAATTTAGCCTTCCTCTCTTCTTCATTCATTGGGATATCGGGATGGAAAAAAATAGGAACCTGATATTTTGCAGATATGCGTAAAATTGCTTGAATGTTTAAAGGATTCATCCAATCAATTCCGCTTAGTGGACAGTGAGGATAAACCTTAAAACCGATGACTCCTAAATCAATTATTTTTTTTATTTCTTCTTGGTTGATATGTCTTGGAACTCCTGAAATGAAACCCACATCAATATATACGCCTTTCTGGGCTTGAAGCATCCATTTTTGTACTTGATCAGATGTAATTGCGGGTGGTTTTGTATTAGGCATGTTAAAAACAGTTGTAATACCGGAGAACGCCGCGGCCATTGTTCCAGTTTGAAAGGTTTCTTTTTCTGATTGTTCCAAATCCCTTAAATGAGAGTGAATATCTATAATGCCAGGTATGCATGTTCTTCCCTCGCAATTTATTAGATTTGATTCCTTGTCTTTCCTCATAAGAAGATCGCGTTCTTCTTCAGAAGGTTCAATTTTTATCTCATTAATAATTCCATCGATGATCAATATCATTCCGTTTCGAATTGAATTATCCGTGAACAATTGCACATTATCAAGAATCATCTATTATTCATCTGATCGAGTTTAAAGTTAATATATAATGTTTTATCAGATAAGCTTTTAATATTATTCATTATAACGAGGGTGAATATTTCAAGTATGGAGGGATATAATTCTATTACTTTTTTCAGTAGCAATATTAACATATCGTTATTAGGGATAAGGATAAAGAATTTCTCGTTTTTTAAATTTAGTTGCTCAAATTTGACCCATTTTGGTTGTTCGTAAGCGTGATATAAAAATCCAATATTAACCAAACTAAAGGGCTTACATATGCAAGTTAGTTTTGGTTGTTCAAGTAATTTTAAGAATCGGATTAATGAGTTAATAGAATTTAGATTTTTAACTAAAATTCCTGGTGTTGAATCAATCCATTCTTCACCACCTAATTTTCTTTCTTGTTCCTGACTTTTAGAAAATGCCTTTTCAAGCAAAAGCGCTTGACTACGTTCATCAGGTCCCAGGTATCTAAGTTTATTACCCTCAAACCGGATTAAGAGCTTCTGTCTATTAAAATATATATATAGTTGGTTATTTTTTCTTATACCGTAAGAAGTACAAAAAGTAGTTCTTATTATAGAGCAAACTTCGTATACATCGATTGGTGTATTACCGGCATTAATGACCTTTTTATTATA
>JBHLMB010000385.1:0-3924 GCA_048938565.1 Promethearchaeota archaeon
AAAAAATATCATATTTAATTACATAATTAATAAATTAGAAATTGAAAACAGTCTAAAGGATTAAGTAGTCTATCGTTATTCTTCTAGGCAGGTTTTAAACTCGCAAGTAAAGTGTTAATAAAATAACTTTAAATTGGAAAAATAAATAAATTTTTATATCAAAAGAGGTAAAATATTTACGATAATAAATGATTAATAAGTTTCTAATGTCAGTTCATGTTACCGACAAAATTTTTTAATTGAAACTATTATATTATTTCACTTTTTTGGAATTAAATATTTAAAAGTTGATTAAGGGGTTTTATAACATTGGTATTGGTATCAGATTCTAAACCAAAAAAAGAAAAGAAAATTGAAAATATAAATCGCAATTATTTAACTAAATTATTACCGCAAGTTTTTAGAACAGAAGGTGATGTTGTATCGTTTGATCTCACCAAAATTGAACAAAGCTTAGTAAATGAAACAGGATTAGATCAAAATTTAGCTGATAAGATTACTGAATTAGTAGTAAGGAGAATTATCTCTTCTGGAATAAGATTTTTATCAGGCCCTCATATTAGAGAGATTGTATGCTCAATCTTATCTGAACAACATTTTGAAGAAGAACGGAAATTGTATACAAGAATAGGAATGCCTCTAATGGATTATGAGGCAATTTTGGAGTATGGAGTAGATGAAAATGCAAACCAAGATATGAATCCTGAAAGTATCCATCATTGGGCAGCAAATAGAATTTCTGATGAATATGCTCTTCTGAGAATTTTAGATTCTGAGGAAGCTCATGCTCATCTATTTGGTGATATACATGTTCACATGTTAAGATATTTTGATTTAAGACCGTTCTGTCAAGAATGGGATCCACGAATGGTTCTAAAACATGGATTACCTCCAGTTGAGAGTTGGGCACATTGCAGTAAATCAGGACCCGCAGGTAGTTTACGTGTAGCAGTTACACATCTTGCTAAATGGTTGGGGATTATTCAGGGGGAATTTAGTGGAGGACAGGGATATGATTATATAACTACATTTTTGGCACCGTATTCCCGGGGTATTTCTAATAGAGAAATTGAACAATCAATGCAATGTTTAATATTTGAAACAAATCAAATATTTGCAGCTAGGGGTGGACAAGTACCATTTACTTCGATATCCTGCACTCCAACTATACCTGATGGTTTATTAAATATTCCTGCTGTTGGTCCACATGGAAAATTAGTTGGAAATTATGGAGATTATAAAGAAGAGTGTCTTAGACTCTTTGATGCTTTAACAGATGTATATATTCAAGGAGATCATAATGGAAAACTTTTTGCATTTCCTAAACATGAGATTAAAATTAAAAAAGAATGGCTAAAAGAGTTTGAACCATCATATTTAAAACTAATGGAAGAAGTAGCAACAATGGGAACCCCTTACTTCCTTAATATGTGTCCAGATTGGATGCCTGATGAGATTCATAGTCAATGTTGCAGAAAATTTCTAAGTGGCAATCAAATTATAGAGCAATGCATTCTTAATCCTGAAGAAAGGAAAAATGCTAATGTTTGGGAAAACTATGTAACAATCGGTTCCCTGCAAAGTGTTAGTTTAAATCTTCCTCGTTATGCTTATTTGTCTAAAAATGAAGATGATTATTTTACCATACTGGATGAAAAAATTGAACTTTCTGCTAGAATTTTACGGAAAAAATGGAATTTAATGGAAAAAAGACTAAAAACGGGGCATTTACCTTTATGTAGTGGTAAAATAAATGGTAAACCGATTTTTAATATTAAAGACCAGAACTTATCGATAGGATTTACAGGATTAAATGAAACTGTACAAAGTTTAACTGGTTTTGAATTACATGAAAATTATACAGCATATCATTTAGGAAAAAAAATATTAGATTATATGGTTGCTAAGTGTAATACTATGACGGAAAGAGATAGTAAGTATTACTCTCTTTGGGAACAGCCTGCCGAATCTAGCTCTGGACGCTTTGCTAGATTGGATTTGAAACATTTTCCTAAAAAAGCTGTTGTTCAATCATCTGGCAAATCTGTTTATTATACCAATTCTGGTCATTTTAGATATGATGCTGAGATTCCATTATCAGTACGAATCAAAAAACAAGGTGATTTCCATCCAATTGTTAATGGTGGTGTAATTACTCATATTTGGCTTGGAGAACAAAAACCAGATATTTATGGTTTATGGGAACTTACAAAAAATATCTGTCTAAATACAAATACTGCTTATTTCGCTTATTCACCAGATTTTACATATTGTCCTCATTGTAGAAAGATGTTTCGAGGGGGTAGTTTTACGTGTCCACAATGCCAATCTAGAGATGTTAAAGTCTACTCAAGAGTTACTGGTTATTACAGCGAAGTTAATAGGTATAATCCTGGGAAAAAAGCAGAGTGGGAAGCGCGTAAACGAGAACATCTATTTAGTTAATAAAGTTATAACTTCTACAAATAGATGAGAAAATTTCAATAGTTAACTAATGAATGAAAAATTGAGAGGCAAAAATTTTTTATATTTTCACATAATATGTCAAACAATTGCACTAAAAATTGTTTGTTAACTATAATAAAAAATGTCTAAATTACCTACAGATATAAATCAGGAGCAATTTAAAGAATTTACAGAAAATACTAATCAGAAACCCTTTGTTATGCTCAACCTTCTGAAGTTTAAAAAAGATGGTGGTCAGGAGGATTATTTTCGTTACCTGAAGGAGTCGTCCCCCTTCGGCACGAAGATCGGTGCATCAGTGGATTATTTCGGCATTCCAAAAGAAATGCTTACCGGAACAGAGGATTGGGATCTTATAATGCTCATCAGGTATCCATCACGCAAAGCTTTCCTCGAAATGATTAATAACCCTGACTATCTTAAAGCTCACGAGTGGCGTAAAAAAGGCGTGGAACGTGCTGTTTTGTATGCGACTGATCCTACCAAATTTTTGAGAACAATTTAAGAAGAGAAAACTTAATTTAATTTCTCTTTTGATAAATAAGAGATTATAGTTATTTTTATACTATACTTTTGAAAAAAAAAAAAAATTAAGATTTTACTTTATTTAACAAATTTATCAACAGCAAATGCACTAAGTGCAAATACACTCGCGATAATAAGACCGATTGGTGCGAATCCAATAACTGCACCTTCGGTACCTTCAAACACTAATGTTAAAATAGTTAATACAATTATTAAAATACCTGTTATTGCGTATATTAACCAATCGAGTTTTAACTCTCCGCCTCTCATAGTATTGATGCTAACAACAAGAAGTATTCCTATGCTCATCATTGTAACTCCGAGAGTCCAAAGTCCCAAACCATTACCATTCCATGCATCAGCAGGATTGCCCCAATATGAAACTGTCCCCCCAAGCCAACTATAAACATCCGTACCTAATAGATCTATTGAACCCCATGGGGTTAATAATGAAATCAATGCTATAATTGCTGCTAATAAAGCATAAAACCAAGTGTCTTCTTTAAAATTAACCAATATTTTTTCACACTCAACAATTCTTTACTTATTATCCTTTTTTTTATTAAAAAAGATATTAATCACAATTAAAACTTAATTTATTTAAACTGTACTACTTTTTTTCTTATTTTAAATTAGATTGACTATTTTGAGATTTTATCTTTTAAAATTAAAAAGACAAGGAGCTAAAAATTTTCAGATTAATAATTTTTAAATAATTAAAAAATATCATACTTATGTCTAAAAACAGTTCTCTTCAAAATATTCAGCGTATAATACATGATTGGATCAATAATCATGGAGGATATTGGTCTCCATTGGCAATGTTATCTGCTGTTATTGAAGAAGTTGGAGAATTAGCGAAAGAAATCAATCATCTCGAAGGGTATAAGCCAAAAAAAATTAAAATTAAAAAAAGTAAGGTTGGTGAAGAAC
>JBHLMB010000386.1:0-3911 GCA_048938565.1 Promethearchaeota archaeon
CAGGCGTGACTTCCCGTCGTACCAACAGTTGGTCAAGTAATGAACATTACGCCTCTTTCTTCTAAGAGGCGAATTCCTTCCACTTTAAGGTTAGTAGAAGCATTTTTATCTCGATGGTGATGCTTGCCACATTCGGGACACATCCATTCACGTTCCTTTAAGGTTAACCTCTCGTTCTTATATCCACACGCAGAACAGAGCTTGCTTGAGGGAAAAAAGCGGCCTACTTCTTGATAGTGTTTTCCGCACCATTCGAGTTTATATTTTAAAATGGATTTAAACTGATGCCAGGAAAAATCTAACGCCACTGATTTTGACACGCCGTTATTGAATTGTTGCATTCCTTTAATATTGAGATCTTCCAAAATTACGGCACCGTACGACCCTGCAAGTTTCAACGTGGTTTTATGCGTCTAATCGCGTTTTTGATTGGCGATTTTCTCGTATGAATTCGATAACTTGAGTCGTGCTTTTTCGCGATTATGCGAGCCTTTTTTCTTTCGGGATACTTGGCGATGCAACTTTCTAAGCTTGGGTTCTGAACGACGATAAAACCGAGGATTTGAAAAGACTTCTTCTTCCCCCACCAAGAACTCAGACGCAGACATGTCAAACGCGGCAATATTCTCGTGAAGAACTCGTGGAAGGGGTGTAATTTCGTGCTCCTCTTCAATAATGATGGACGCGTGATATTTTCCGCTCTTGGTTTTCGAAATGGTCACGTGTCGAATGGGCTCTGCAAACCTCCTATCGTCCTTATACTTGATCCAGGTAATAATTTTCGGGAGTTTAATTCGCTTCCTTTCAAAATCGATCTTAATATTATTATTAATGTTATATGTGGTATAACCCTGTTTATTTTTCTTTGACTTAAATTAGGGATAGCCTACTTTTCGGGGTGTTTTTAATCCCTTGAAAAAGTTCCGAAAGGCATCTAAGAGATGTCTGGTAGTCGATTGTAATGCCTTGCTATCCTCCTCTTTCTTAAACGGGAAGTCCTCTTTATACTCTTTTTCCGTCTTGTACTTGTAATTCCTCAAGGTTTCAGGATCGTCTTTAAGCTGTTGATACACATCCTTCCGCTCGGCAAGCATTTGATTCCATAATAAGCGGCAGCATCCAAAGGTCTTGTTCAGTAGCTCTTGTTGACTTACATTAGGATAGAGCCTTATTTTAATGGCTCTATTACTCTTGCTCTTAACTACCTTCTTGCACTCTAGACTCGTTTTTAACATTGGAGGGCATCGCGTGTATTTTTTTAGGGATTAACCCATTACTTTTAAGACATCTCTTTATTTATTAATGGATAATACGATAATTCACGGGATTTTTAATAAATAAGAAGGGAGGTACGATTTTCTAAAAGAGGTAAATCATCCACGCCCTAAAGGTCGTGGCATTCTCGCCTATTTATGGAAATTAACTTGGGCATCTTTTTCGTATTTTATTGCTTTTCCAACTTTTAATTGAGGGAAAATAATCCCGGCCATCTTAGGATACAA
Source organism: Promethearchaeota archaeon (assembly GCA_048938565.1). Lineage (GTDB taxonomy): Archaea > Asgardarchaeota > Lokiarchaeia > Sigyniarchaeales > SOKP01 > FT1-020. The sequence continues at coordinate 1,503 of JBHLMB010000386.1, forward strand.
TTTACGGAATATTTTAGCAATTCCTTTATTCATGTTTCTTGTTGCAGTAACGTCTTCTGATATGCAATGCGTTAATACCCATTTTTCCATATTTACTTCAAATAAATCGCCTTGAACTTCCTTGAATTTCATTTTACTCACAATTTTTAATGAATCAAATTACTTATATGATATAAAGATTAAATTATTGTTAAAATTATAGTAAATAGTATTGTTTCCAAATAAAATTGTTGAATACAAGAATATAGAAGGAAATTCTCATGACAATTGAAAACGAAATGAAGAAAATCGGGAAGAAGGCAAGAAACGCCGCTTTCGAACTGAAAAACATCTCTACTACGATTAAAGATAGAGCACTTTTGCGAATGGCAACGGAGTTGGAAAAAAATTGGCAAATGATAGTTGAAGCCAACGAAAAAGACCTTATTAACGCCAAGAAGAACGATTTAGATCAAGCAAAAATCGATAGGTTAGTGCTAAATCGTGAGAAAATACATAAAATTTCAGATGGTCTAAGAGAAGTAGCCTCCCTCCCAGATCCTATCAACGAAATCATGTCAATGTGGAGAAGACCAAACGGCATGGATATTGGTTTGATAAGAGTACCCTTGGGCGTAATAGGCATAATTTACGAATCTAGGCCTAACGTAACGGCGGAAAGTACCAGCCTTGCGTTAAAAGCGGGAAATGCGATCATTCTACGTGGCGGGAGTGAGGCTATAAACTCGAACATCGCCATAGCAGATATCCTACACGAATCTGCGATTGCTGAAGGATTGCCCAAAAACTGCGTTCAGATTGTTAAAGAAACAAGCAGAGATTATGTAGGTGCAATGCTTCGCTTGAAAGATTACATTGATGTAATTATTCCTCGTGGGGGTACTGATCTCATACAAAGAGTTGTTCAAAACTCTTTAGTTCCAACAATTGAAACTGGAATTGGAATCGTAAGTCTATTTGTTAATTACGACGCTAATCACGAAATGGCAGAAAAGATAATAATCAATTCCAAGTGTTCATATCCCGCCGTATGTAATGCACTTGATAAACTTCTTGTTCACGAAAGCTTGAAGAAATCATTCCTACCTAAGATCGTTGATGCCTTGAGGAATAATGGAGTAGAAGTAAGGGGGTGCCAGCAAACCCAAGAGATCGTCCCGGATGTTATCCCCGCAACAGAAGAAGATTGGGGGACAGAATATTTATCTTTGAAAATTTGTATTCGAATCGTTAAAAACATAGATGAGGCAATCCAAATTATCACTAAATACGATTCCAAGCATACTGAATCCATCATAACAGAAAATTATACAGATGCTCGATTCTTTTTAAATAGAGTAGACGCTGCCGCCGTTTATGTAAATGCCGCAACACGCTTAACTGACGGAGGAGTATTTGGATTGGGGGCAGAGATTGGAATTTCAACCCAGAAATTACACGCAAGAGGACCTATGGGAGTAAAACAATTAACATCCACGAAATATATTGTCTATGGTAGCGGACAAATAAGAGAATGATGCGTCCAGGGCGTTCCTAAATAATGCTTGATATTTTCATTTTTTCTTTTCTGGTTGCCTTGACGGGAGCTTTATCTCCTGGTCCCGTGTTGACATTCACGATTTACAAGGCCCTACAGGAAAAAAAAGGGTATCTCTCAGGGTTGTTCATATGCTTGGGACATGCAAGTTTAGAGTTTGGATTAATAATATTATTGCTTTTAGGGGCTCAAGTATTTTTTCAAAATGCCATCGTATTACTCGTAATTGGCATCGTTGGAGGAGTGCTACTTGTCATACTTGGATCAGTGACGATTAAAGGAGTTTATTCCAAAAGTTATGATATTAATTTTATAGATACACCAGATAATGTAAAATCTTTTCAAGGAAACAGTTTCTTAGGAGGAATCGTGGTGAGCTTGTCAAATCCATTTTGGACTTTTTGGTGGGCGGTGATAGGATTAGGTTTTATGATTAACTTTAATATTAGTTTTGCAAATCCCATAGGATTATTACTATTTTATTTAGGGCACGAGCTTGGTGACTTGGCATGGTATTGGCCGATCTCGATTTTCACTTATTTAGGGGGAAAATCCTTGAATTCCCAAATTTATAAGTGGGTTTTAATAGCATGTGGGGGATTTATGATTTTCTTTGGTGCCTACATGATGATTAACATCGTCTTTTTCCCTCCCTCGGTTTAGAAACTACTTTTACATAGTATTGAAATCAGGATAAAATTTTAATGTAAAACCTAATTATTGCCTATCAATCATGACAGACAAAGAACTAGAAAACGAGTTAAAGAAAGCTTGGAATGAAAATAAAAAAAGGAGAGACATTTGTAGTCATAGAATACCCACGAATAAAGACATGAATTTAAAACGCACCCATATTAAAAAAGACGGAATAC
>JBHLMB010000387.1:0-3911 GCA_048938565.1 Promethearchaeota archaeon
TTAATGAAATATCGGGCAAATAAATTATTCTGCGTCAAAATCTGGGATGCTTGGAATGGTGAAAACGGCTGGATTAGAATTAATTAGATATAACATTAAAACCCATGCCGTTATGCCAACATTGATTGAAACGCCTATCTTAGGAGAATTACTATCAAAAGAAGATGGAAAATGGAGAAAATATTACTCTGGAAGAATTCCCTTAGGAATAGGTAGAGCTGAATATGTTTCACGAGTGATTCTATTCTTGTGCAGCGATGAGGCTTGGTTTATGAATGGTGAAATAATTGGAATTAATGGCGGAAGGCTTGACAAAGTCTAATCTATATATTTTTTCAATTTATATATTAATTAAATTGAATTTTTTTTTTCAGATATGTAGCTATATCCTCATAATCTTTTCTAATTCTTACCATTGAAATTTTATAGTGGTACTATTCTCTCCTTCCCATGATTTTTCCATATAAATTGAATCAGTTTTATTTCCAACGCTTAATTCTATATATTTTTCAGTCAAGCCTCTTAAAATATGATACAACACTTCAAAGTCTGCATCAAAATCTTTGTAAGTGATGATTAACTCGTTGTCCGATGGATATTCTGCTAAAACTTCTCCAAAATTATAAACCATTTTAAGAAATCGCTTGTATTTATCCATTGATTTCTTGATATCTTCTCCTTGAATTCCCTCCTTGTATATCGTAGGTAGTAATTCGTCGAAATAGTCTACTCCCCATTGTTTGACTAAATCCATATTATTTTTCACTCCTAAACTAGCTACTGCGTTAAGACATTCCTTGTAAATATGAAACGGGTACCAAGATGAGCTGAGAACGCGCTTGGATAATATTTTCTTCGCTTCATCGGAAATTAGATTGCCATACATCCCGGTTTTATCTGATTTAATTCCCCTGACAACTGATTTAAAAATAGAACCTCTTGCTTGTTTCATTGTTTTAGCCTTATCATTTTTTTTAATAAATATGCTTTCTACAAAAATATAGAAAATTGATGATTTAAATTTTTTATTTTTAGAATACCAATTAATCAAGATTTGAACCATTATTCAGATATATGCTTGGTAATTTAGGATAATAAAAAATTACCTATAATATTTGAACAGAACTATTAATCTCCATAGAATGAATAAAAAAACCAATAGAATATTACCAAGAAATTCGAAATTTCGTTATTTCGGCGCCTTCCCACGACTTTAATAAAAAAGTGCTTTTAGGCATTACGCCCGTACATAATTCAACGAATTTTTCAATCCAACCAACGGCTAAGTAGTAATATACTTTAAAATCAGAATCAAAATCTCTATAAGATACAATAACATCACTTCCAGAAATAAAATCAATAGTGATTATACCAAAGTTAAAGACAATCCTTGAAAAGCGCTTATACTTATCTAGTGCGCTTCGAACGTCTCCTTTTTCTATTATTTGGGCGTAAAGTTCTGTCATTGCTTTTTTCCCAAAATCGTGCCCCCAACTTCGAACGACATCCATGCTTTCTCGTGCTTCAACCTTAGCAAGAGCGTTTAAGAATTCCTTATAAATCTCAAAAGGATACCAATCTGAAGGCAAGATATTTTGTGACAATAATTTCTTTGCCTTTTTGCTTAATATTTTATTGTATGCACCAGTCTTGTTAGATTTAATGCCCTTTACAATATATTGCATGAATGTTCCTTTAGTTTTTTTCATTATGTCTCTTGTTATGAATAATTTCGATTAATCTTTAAAATAAATCTATTATTAATAAAAGCATTAATATTAATATAAAGTTATATATTGGTTTATATAATTCTTTGGTTTGAACCAAATTTACTTCTAATAGATTTTTTTTTCAAAAATAAGAAGTAATTACCAAGAAATTCGGAATTTCGTTATTTCGGCTCCTTCCCACGATTTTTCCAAGAATAAACTCTTGGGTTTTTTACCAACGCATAGTTCAACAAATTTTTCAATCCACCCTATTGCCATCTGGTAATATTCTTTAAAATCCGGATCAAAATCCTTAAAAGACACATTTATGTCTTTTTCTGAAATAAATTCAATATTAATCGCTCCAAAATTAAACACTATCCGCTGAAAGCGCTTGTATTTATCCAAAGCTTTTCTAACATCCCCTTCTTCTATGATTTGGCCATAATGTTCTGTTAATATTTTATGGCCGAACATTTCCCCCCATTTTCTAACTATTTCCATATCCCCGTTTGCTTCGACTTTAGCGAGGGCTTTTAATAATTCTTTATACACATCGAATGGATACCAATCAGAACTTAGAATATATTGGGTAAGCAATTTCTTTGCTTCTCTGGATAATAGCTTCTTGTAGGCTCCAGTTTTATTAATCTTTATGCCCTTTACGATATCAAGTACCAAAGTTCCTTTAGTTTTCCTCATGATTTTTCTCGTAAGTATTATTTTAATAAGCGAATACAATTTAGATTTATTTTATAATAGATGCTTCAATGGAAATTTAAGTTTTCACTTATCAGTTGATTTTTGCCGTAAAATTACTGTAATTGAAAGTTCAATTCTCTATGATAATTCTACTTCATATCTTTATGGTCTTGATCGCAATAAAAGTTATCGATTATCTAATGAATCCTTGACTTTTTTCAACATCAAATCCCGTTAATGTTAATCAAAACTCCTTAGTAAATCACATGTGGGTTTTAAACGATATTACGCACATATTTAATTTAATATAAAACTTAAAAAAGTATTAAAAAATTTTTTAATGGCTTTTTCCTCATTATTTCCAAGAAAATTCATAAGCCGTCCAATCAGCACCTTCCCAGGATTTCTTGTGAAACTTGAATTCGATTGGTTTCTTCAAGCATAATTCCAAATATTTATGCATCCAACCGATAGAAATATAGTAATATAATTCCCAGTCCCGCTCGAAATTCTCGTAAGTTACGATGAGACGATTATCTGAGATTAATTCTGGCTTTAAATCCCCCCAACTATATACTAGTCTATGAAATCGCTTATATTTGTCAATTGCACGAGAAACATTTATCACCGAAATGGTATTCTTATATATTGATGTCATGAGTATGCTTCCAAATCTTTGGCCCCATTGAAATAGATCTTTTGGATTGTTCTTGGCCTCAACTCTCGCAAGCGCATCGTGTATGTTCCTATAAAACTCGTAAGGATACCATATGGAATCAAATATTCTTTGCTTTGTCAGTTCTTTTCCCTCACTCGAGAGAATATCATCATATACTCCACTTTTATTAGCTCTAATCGGTTTAATCAATAATTTAACTAACGATCCCTTTACTTTTTTCAATACTTAACCCCTTTCTTACTAGATTACCATAAATAGCAAATAGAAAAATAAAGCTTTATTTTAAAGGAATATTTTATTCAACGATTTTTGTTCCCATAACACGAAATTCATGTTTTTAATCTTAAATACAAAGTAATATTAATCTAGCTTTCTATCTTTCTTCAGCTCGAATTCGCTTGATTTCTTTGATTAAAGCTGGTACGACCTTGTGCAAGTCATCAACTATGCCATAATGTGCGATGCTAAAAATTGGCGCAGAGGGGTTTCTATTGATCGCAACGATAACGCTTGAGTTTTTCATTCCGACTAGATGTTGTATTGCTCCTGAAATACCGCAAGCTATGTATAACTTAGGAGATACAGTCTTTCCCGTTTGTCCTACTTGCTGGTTTTGAGAGATCCACCCTAATTCGACGGCAACGCGAGATCCTCCCACTTCACCCCCCAAGACATTCGCTAATTCTTCGATTATTTTAAAGTTTTCCTTGCTTCTCACACCCCTTCCTCCAGAAACGATTATATTAGCATCTTCAAGGTTTCTTTTTGATTTTTTTTTTGTAATGATCTTTACAATTTTTATGACTGAGTCCTTATTATCA
>JBHLMB010000388.1:0-3902 GCA_048938565.1 Promethearchaeota archaeon
AAGTCGCATTCAAGAAGGTCAAATTTTCATTAAATATACTATCTAACAGTATGAATGTAAAATTTGCCCCCAAATTAGTCCCAATTAAGGTGCTTAGGTTAGCTTCAATAGAATCATAAGATCCAGGAGTTATTTTCAACAAGACCACATTTATCTCGTTTTCATATCCCATTTCGTATTGAAACCGTTGGAGGTCCATGTAAATTCCATAACCTCCATAAAAACTATCAATTACTATTCCTGAAACATCAGGACTATAATTTATATCCTCAATCTTAATGCCCTGCCTTAAGGCGTCTTCAAAAAAATTTAAAGCCAGTGCATCTCCAACGGCAACGGAAATTTGGTCCGGCACGAAGGTCCCCTCCAGCTCGAACTCCGTAACTAAAGAACTTGAATTGACTCCAATTACAGGATAAAATCCTGTCCTATCAGATCCTACTGTTTCGTAGCCATAAGTACGCGTGGCTTCTGATATATTACAAAAGCTTATAAGCCTCTTATCGATTGTTTCTATTCCAAAAAGCGAGTCTAAACTATCAATTTCGCTGGAGTTAAAAATATATTGTTCACTCGTGAAATTAATATCATCACTTTGAACAAATGCCTGGGGATCGGAAAACATTTCGTACATTTGCGAATAATACATTACAACGTCCTCGTGACCCACGACTATGATGTTTTCTCCTTGTGATTTCTTGATCCATTCTTGCGATGAGGTCCCTATGACAAAAGAGGCAAGACCAATGCTGAAAATAATGACAAAGATTGTTGTAAATATCACTAAATATCTCTTAAATTCTCCTTTTCTTCGAATTATATTAACTATTGACATTTTCAGGTTAAATCCAAAGCGCGATAACCACCTTGGTATGAAAAACATCGCTTTTGATGCATCGTAATCGAAAGGAATATCTCTTGAAAACGATTTAATGATATTTTTCTTTCCTAATTTCATTAATTTCAAACCAGATATTATTATAACTCCTGCAAAGCACGATCCGAAATTTACAAGTGAATAAATTACATTAAACTGAACTTGGATTTGCGCACCAAATAATAACGCGACAGTCAAGTGTATTCCAAAAGAAAACAATCCAAGTACCAAGCCAATAAAGTACGCAATGAAAAAAATAATGATAACTTCAATTAGATAAAAACCATGTAAATTTCCTGGTAATGTCCCAATAGAGCGCATTATGGCTAAATCTCGTCTTTTCGACAAGATAAACGTTATTGCAGTGATGGTAGTAACGACAACGCATAGAATTATGATTAAATAAAGTATGAACTCGTTAAATTGTATGTAAACTGAACGAATGCTCCCAGAGAAAAAAGGAATGCCATTATCATTTCCTTTTAAGAAAGATCCAAATCCAAAGTTAATCGTGTATAAAGCGAAATACTCGGTAAAGGCAACTACGAAAGCAATAACCAAAACATAAGGATAATTTTGTCTTCTTTTTCTGTAAAAATCTTTTAAGGCAAAGTCCAGGCTCAAGGTATTCTCACCTTTATAAATATTTATCTTCGATAATCTTTCCATCCTCAAACGAAATGATTCGATCCGCTAATTCAATTAGTTTAACATCGTGAGTTGCAATGATGATTGTCTTTTTTTCGGATTTTAATTCCTCAAAAATGTCTTTAATGATTGTACTCGTTTTTAAATCTAAATTGGCTGTTACTTCATCTCCTAATATGATTGGAGGATTATTTGCAAGAGCCCTTGCTATGGCGACTCTTTGTTGTTCCCCAGCAGAAAGTTGGAAAGGCAAGTGTTCCCTTCTATCATAAAGCCCTACTTTTTGTAATAATTCAACAGCGCGTTCTCTCTGTTTTTTAAATTCAACCCCAGCAAGCCTTAGTGGAAACATCACATTTTCTTCACCTGTAAGTGTACTTATAAGGTTATAATTCTGAAATATGAAACCTGAGTTTATTAATCTAAAAGTTGCTAAAGCTTCTTCATTCATCGAAGAGATCTCAACATTGGAATTATATACTTTTCCTTTTGTTGGAGAATCTAATCCTCCAATCAAGTTTAATAGAGTGGTTTTTCCCGCTCCTGAGGGACCCTTTATGATGAGGAATGTACCTTCTTTAACCTCTAAAGAAACATTATCTACAGCTCGTACGATAAAATCTCCAATATCATAATCCTTTAGGAGGTTATTTGTGTAAATGATGATGTTTTCTTTTTGTAAATAAGAAAAAAGTTCAGGCTTGTTAGCTTGAAAATAATCTTCTTCTTCTGTATTCTCCTTAAAAGTGGCATCTCCGAAGTTTTTATTGCTATTCGACATTTTAATACATAGGTTTTTGTTTTTATTGAGATAAACTTTGAGATGTAATAATTTTTTCTTTTTTTTGAATGCAATTCATTATTTATCCTATTTAAAATGGTCATAGAGAATAGTGATCTACGATTCTCAGATATTGTTGTTATAATCGGGTAATAACATTAGAGAAACATAATATGTATTTTTCCTTTTTTCTAATCGAACAATCCTAGCTTCTTCTAATAGGGTAATGTATTTTGATATTGTGTTTGGATGCATTTTTAATACTTTTGAAATACGATATTTCGTAATATTTTTATCATTTGAGTTTTGCAAATAATCAAGAATCAGCTTGACCTTTTTCCTTGAAATTAATTGGAGTATTCTACCTTGTTCTTGTTCGATTTCAATATCGAAAAACGCCTCTAAATTTCCTATCTTTTCGCTTCTTATGCAATTAAACTTTACTAAAGCGTCTAAATGCCACCTTAGCAAGTAATTATTCATTTTTAAGCTTCTTGCGATTTGTGTAAAATGAACACCAGGATTATCTCTAATGTGATTAAATATCCGGGTTCTATTTGTATTTTTTAGGATAGTGTCTTTTGTTAATTTTGAACCTTCTACAAAAATGTTACCCTCTACAAAAGTTTTCAGGGTGCGTTTAATTCCATTTTGGTTCAAGTCAACTCCAAGCCTAGCGCAAGTTGATTTCACGAAGGGTAATACCTTGTCCGTATTGAAACATCGATTCTTATTGAGATATGATTGAACGGTTTCATAAATTAATATATCCTGCTCTTCTAGACCATACAAACCTTCAGGCGGGAAATCAATCGATTTTTTACGCCATTTATCGATTTTATTACTGATGACAACACCAAACTGAAATAGGCAGATAAGACTTGTTAGTACTAAAGCAATACTGAATAATTCTAAATCTACACTTTCCAACCGCGTAATTCCATCAGTTATATGATAGCAAAAATCCCAATCGGCAAAGGAGGATTGTTCTTCATTTATTTTAATGAGATCTGTTCCGAGTTCGGGATTGCTTTCATTGATATTATCAAATTTTCCAAAAAAAAGTCTGGCAATGAATATACCATTGAAATTTATCGATGTAAATATTATGAATACTACCAATATTATGGCTTTTTTTTTAAGTTTATTTGAATTCCTTTTTTTTCTTCGATAATTCGATTGCATGGATTTTCAAGAACTTGATAATTGGAGATCTCTTTCTGATTTATTGATCCAATAATTAAAAAAAACTTTCATCTTATAAAAAAGTACCATAGAGGATAGTGAAAGTCATCAATTATTCTAGAACTCTATCATATTATGGATAGAACATAGATAGATTTATAAAGAAAAGTCACTTTTTGATAGTAAGAAGAAGGAGAAATCTTCTTTAGAGGGAATTCGAGAAAAAAAATAATATCCCCTAATCGCCGTAAGGCGCAAATTTCCTATTAATTTAGATGGTAACTAAAGTTAATCCTTAGATCTCGGACAATGTTCGAGGTTTATATTTTCTCGAATCTCTTATCTACTTTTTTCTTTTAAAAAGCATAATTATTTAGCAAGAGCTTAATAAAGAATTTAATAAAATTCAAA
>JBHLMB010000389.1:0-3888 GCA_048938565.1 Promethearchaeota archaeon
CTTAAGAGTTGATGGAAAAGCTGCTCTGACAGGTTTCTGTAATGCTGCAGGTATTAATATTGAATCATTAAGAGAACTTAAGAATGTTGCACGAGGATCTTTACTCACTGAAATTCCTTTTCTGGTTATGTTGAATAAACAAGATCTTAGTGAAGTCATTCATGCTCAAGATTTTAAACAAGTTCTTATCGATGAAAAACTCTGGTATGAGCCTCAAGACAAACTTGCCGTATGGAATCCAATAATATACGAAACATGCGCATTATGGGGCTTACAAAAAGATATTTTTCGGAGTTTTAATGAATGTACTCGAAGGACAGGACTTTATCAAATATATGGAAATGGAAAAGCACCTGTTAATAATGGATTTTTAAAAGAATCTCTAAATAATAAATGAGTTTTATCTAAAATTTCGTTCCTTCCTAAAGCTTCTAGGTTTCTCTAATCCTCGCAGTAACTATAAATATTCATCCTTACTTGTTGTAAGTCATCCTTGTCTGGTTACGCTCATAGGAATACTAGAACCTAATCTAAGTGACTGTTAAAAATAAACCTAAGATTATATATGATTTTTTCGATCAAACCTAAAATAATTCAAAGTGAAATTTTTAGAAAATCATAAAAAACATCACCCTTTATCATGCATAACAATTAATAGAAAGTGATCAAATTCTTGGGATTATATAGTAATGTTAAGGAAAAACTGCCAAATCAATTTTCAATCTTCCAACTAATGGAAATTCTCAGAATGGATGCAATTGAGGTACGTAAGGCTCGAAATATTCTTAAACAATTCTACAAAGATGGAAATGTCAAGCGTATATCGAAGAATATGTATCAAAAATTAAAATAATTTAACAATTCTATACTCGTCTTATTATTGTTTCTTAAATCATTTTTATCCTATTTCTTAGTTCACAAGATACTAAATTCGATTTGAGGAAATAATGAAGTTACAATCTTTTGGAACGATTCAAGAATTCCATAACCTGATATGGCACTTGTCTTGTTAATGTGAATATTTTTAAATGTTTTAAAATTAATGAAATCTATTAGAACATTATGATTTACCGCTTGTACTTCTTTTAAATCATATTTATTCAAAGCAATAATTATTGGAATTGAGTAGATATTCCATCCAAAAAAATCTTCTAATTCGGCCCAACTCCTCTTATTTCGATTTTTAAACTCAATATGTCCATCAACAACAAATATAATTCCGTCAACTCCCTTTAATATTGCTGTACGAGTACTTGCATAAAAATCTTGCCCAGTTGCGGAATATAAAAGAAATTTAATGTCCCAATCATTCCCCTTAAAAGTTAAAGTTCCAAAATCAAAAAAAAGCGTCCTTCCAACACTATTTTCTATTGATTCTATTAAATGTTCTTTTCCGAAATGAGAGAATAAAAACCTCAGGGACGTTGTTTTACCTGACATTGCAGGTCCATAATATACAATCTTTATACAAATAGTTTTTTTCTCGCTATTAATTATCATATTTCAACCCCATAATCCTTGAATTTTATTTCCTAAATCCAATTTTTTATCATTTACAACTAATTCAAAAAAATCTTCACTCCATTCTTGGTAAATAAATGAGAGCATTCTTTCTATAGGGGCAAATATACTATTAATTTTAGGATTTTGGGTATAATCTATAGTTTTCAAAAGTGTCTTGTTTCCAATATTAGCATTTACCTTTAGATTCTTTAATAATTCTAATCGGGATAATATAAAATACGCCCTTTTTGAACCCGAATAAAAATTTTGAATTTCTTTGTTAAATATGTTCATTTTTATCTCTATCTTCTCAGTTTCAAAATTAAGCAACATTTTTGCCAATTCTGAATCTATATGTTGTAGTTTTATTTTATCTAAAAGCACTCTTTTCATACGCATGATAGAATTATCTGTATCCTCAATAATTTTCTGTAAAATTGCTCGTTCAAAAATTAAATTTATTGTCTTTATATCTATTCCCCCAATCTCTGTTGAAATTTGATTATGTGCTATTTTTATGATTAAATACTTTTTTATTTTTAATTTAGCTAATGAATTGAATGGATGTGTGTTGATAGTTTTAAATGTAGCTCCAATTATCCAACTCTTGTACTTTTCAAAAGTATTCAATGCATTAAGAGATACACCACATGGACATCGGATAATCATTCTCTGAATGCTAAAATCTGAATCTTCACTTGTTAATAGTTGTTGATATTCTTCTTTTGTAACAAAGTCCGTATAAAAAACAAACTCCTTTCTGAAACTCACCAGTTCTGTTAATTCAATTAAAAAATAATCAACCAATTCTTGATCTTCACCAACTACTATGATAGGAATTCGATCTAAAAGACAATATAAGATAAGAGCTCCTTGCTTTTTTCCCAATTTTTCTATAATTCTAAAAAAAATCAATGAAAGACCTCCTGATTTACTTAATTACTAACTTTCCTAATAGCTTCTTAATATCAAAATTATTTCTTTCATCGAATCTTGAGGCGTTTTGAATAAGACTATTTATCTTATTCGAGAATTGTGGGAGAATTAATCTTAGTAATCCTAATCTTTGTCTTGCTTTTTTAATTTCTGCACTAAATATTGCATTTTCAAGTCGGTTGACAAATTGAAAAGAATTTTCGCAATCTAAAAGAATATTTTCAGCACTCATCTTTTTCAATAACCACGCACACCTATTTGCCGTATCTAACAAGGAATAACTCATTGCTGAAATATTATCGAGTGGAATCTCATTGTGAATGATTTTTTTAACCAAGCTAGATACAATGAAACCGCCTTCTATTGTTATGAAGGAGTAATTTAAATCGGGAATAGTTCTTGAGAAATCATTTAAGACTTTTTTAATGTTTAATGAAGTATTTTCTGAAAACATCATTGAACGAGAGAATAACTTAGAATGCTGGATACTTCCTTCTTTGATGTTGAATCCTTCAATTATTGTATTGATATTTGATTTTTCATATTGAATTAATGGCGGTTTGAAAGATTCCCCTGATGTGATTAATGTGGATTTTATTTTTCTCAAGCATTCGTTTGTCTGTAAAAAAATTCCCCCCAAATTCACATTTGGTAAGGCCGTGATTGCAATAAAAAATTCATGTTCTTTATCGATAATTCCTTGTTGTTCTAATATTTTATTTAAAGAATAATGCAAGGGATTATTTAATGGTGCAATTAGAATTTTTGCTTTTTTTCCTTCAATTAATATATACCGTAAATCTTTAGGATGCAGATGGATTCCCACATTAAAAATTGCGCTTGTTGCTGCGCTAATATTAAAAATCTCGTCTTTAGAAAACCAAACACCTGTAGATTGTATGGGATTACCGTCTCGCTGGATTAAAACTGCGTTTTCAACTCCTTTAAGTTGCTTGATCTGATCTAAGTGTATTTGAATTTTATCTTTTAGCAACATTTTTAGTCCAAATACCTTTTTTTCTAAACATTATGAAATTATTACTAAATAGATTTTTAAACTACGAATAATTTAGCTTCAGATTCTTTTCTTTCAAGATAGAAAAATTTATAATGAACCATTCCTTTATTTTATTACGACAAATCGCATCTCTACCGGTGTACGCTTGGATTACGGCAAACGCCGTTATATGATGAGTTGGTTCATTGATGCGGTATAAAAAATGTAGTTATAGCAAATTGTTATAACTGAAGAAGGTTTAGTTACAAACTCCTAAAGAGAATTCCAAAAAAAAAGTTGCGAAAGCATTTTGCGACGCTTCAAGTTAGTCAATTCCGGTTGATCCTGCCGGACCCGACTGCTATTTGGGTGAGAATAAGCCATGCGAGTTGAATGGGATACCTAAAGTTCCCATGGCAAACTGCTCAATAACACATGATCAACTTACCCTA
>JBHLMB010000390.1:0-2867 GCA_048938565.1 Promethearchaeota archaeon
AAATAAATCATAATGTTAAGATTATTAATAAGTTTGGATACACTTTATATATAATTTCTTAATACTATAATTATCAAAAAGATTTATAAAAAATTTGCTTTGATTACAAAAGAAATTGAACTTTTCAAGGAAATTTCAAAGGGTATAGAATTTTCTTGCCAAAAGTGTGGTTCCTGTTGCAGGGGATTTCAAGAGGGTGAAGTATATCTATACATGGACGATATTAAAAGATTAGCAGCACATTTAAATTTGAAAGGACTAGAAGGTTTAGGAAAGTTCGTAAAGCTATATATAAAAATAATCCCCCAATCATTTTATTGGAAAGAACCTGGTAAATCAAGAGGGAAAACATATAAATTTAAAACTTTAGGATTTAAATTCACTGGGAGCGACGAGCATTGTCATTTTCTTAAAGAAAATAAATGTAGTGTGCATGAAAAACGACCATTTCAATGTAGGTGCTTTCCGTGGTGGCAAATGCTCGTTTCTAAGAAAAGTAAAAATAATTTTGATGATTACGCAAAAAAATGTAAGGGCTTAGGGCTCTTGAAGGGAAAATTTCATTCTGCTAAAACAATTTTAAAATGGGCTAAAAAAGAATATGAAATTGAAAGAGATTATTTTCTAGAAATGAAAAAATACAATTTTGACATATCAAAAATTTATCCTTTTATTCCAAAAGAATTGCTTGAAAATAACGAAAATTGACCTTTCTGATTTTAGAAATAGTTATAAAAAAATCAAGCTTATAATCATTGTATCAGATTACAATAAAAGAGGAAATAGGATTGAAAATTGGACTTTTTATTTGTCATTGCGGAAAAAACATCAGTAGCGTCATTGATATTCAAGAAATTATAAATTATTTTAAGGGATATAAGGATGTTTTTATTTCGGGAAATCAATATTTTTGTTCCGAATCAGGTTTAAAAGAGTTAACAGAAGAAATAAAAGAAAATAATATAGAACGTGTTGTTATGGCAGCTTGTTCCCATAACTTACATGGAGCTTTATTTAGGAAGACCATTGAAGCTGCGGGAATTAATAAATTTTTAATTTCATTTGCTAATATTCGCGAGCAAAATTCTTGGGTTCACTCAAAAGAACCCAAAAAAGCAACAAAAAAAGCAATTGAGCAAGTTAAAATGGCAATTGAAAATGTGAAATTAATCGAACCATTACAAACAGAATTAACAAAAATTATACCCGCTGCATTAGTCATTGGAGGAGGAATAACTGGAATCAAGACAGCCTTGGCCATAGCAGATGCTGGCTATAAGGTATATCTCATAGAAAAAGACTTAACCATAGGAGGACATATGGCTTTATTTGACAAAACATTCCCTACCTTAGATTGTAGCATTTGTATATTAGGTCCATTAATGGTTGCTTGTAAAGACCATCCAAATATTGAACTTTATACTTATTCAGAAATTGAAAATGTCGAAGGACATGTGGGTAATTTTACCGTCTCAATTGTAAAAAGGCCGCGATATATTGATGAAAACAAATGCGTGGGATGCTTTGACATCTGTCGAGATGCTTGTGAGATAATTATAGAGGATACCTTTTATCCAAGAAAAGCAATAGATATCCCTTACCCACAAGCCATTCCACTTTTTCCCAATATCCTAACAGATTATTGTATCGGATGTAAAGCTTGCGCTTTAGCTTGTGATCGAGAAGCTATCCTCTTTGAACAAAAATCAGAACAATTTTCGCTTAAAGTAGGAGCAATAATTTTAGCAACCGGATATAAAACTTTTGATCCATCGCTACTAGGTGAATTAAATTACATAACTTATACTGATGTAATAACGACTTTACAGATGGAAAGGCTACTCAATAATGACGGGCCAACTCAAGGAAAAATTATAAGGCCTTCTGACGGGAAGATTCCAAAAAAGGTTTCCTTTATATTATGTGTTGGATCAAGAAATAAATTGATAGAAAGAGAATATTGTAGCCAAGTTTGTTGTAATACCGCTATAAAACAAGCAATCTTGATTAAAAATGAACATCCTAAAACTAACATTAATATTTACTATAATGATATAAGAGCAATTGGTAAAAATTGTGAGGAATTTTACAATAGAGGGAGAGAAGAAGCAGGAATAAGATTTATTAAAAGCAATATATCTTCAGTCCTTAAAAGCGATATTAGCGACGAATTGCTCGTTCGAGGGGAAGATATCATTGAAAATTCACTTTTCGAAAATAAAACGGATTTGATTGTTTTAGCAACGGGAATTGAACCTCCTGATGACACCGACAAACTATGCCAGATACTCAATATCTCACAAGATTCTTATGGATTTGTTTTAGAAAGACATTTAAAAGTGAGACCCTCGGAAACAACCGTTAATGGAATCTTTTTGGCAGGAGCAATTCAAGGACCAAAAGACATACCCTCTGCCATAGCTCAAGGAGAAAGTGCTGCGGCAAAAACAATTGCTTTAATATCAAAAAAATCCATTGAATTGGATCCTCAAGTAGTTCATTACGATAAGAACCTATGCGATCTTTGTCGTTTATGTGAGAAAATATGTGCTTTCAATGCCATCGATATTATAAACGATAAACTCAAATTAATAAGCGCAAATTGCACTGGTTGCGGAGCATGTGCTGCGATGTGTCATACAGATGCCTTATATATTCCAGGTTTTAAAAAAAAACAAATCTCGTCTCAAATAAAAACAATTCTAGAAAAGAAAGGAGAATTTCCCCTTATTATTGGGTTTTTATGTAATTGGTGTGCTTATATGGGCGCAGATCTAGCAGGTACAAGCAAATATCAATACCCAACTAATATTAGGACCATACGTGTTGACTGCGCTCTTGATAATGGGACCGAGGTTCGAGAGCCC
>JBHLMB010000390.1:2877-3885 GCA_048938565.1 Promethearchaeota archaeon
TACGGCAATGTTAGATCCTTCATTAATATTTGAAGCGTTTTTTAATGGAGCTGATGGCGTTTTGATCGCAGGGTGTCACGAACAAGATTGTCACTACGATTCAGGATTTATTAAGGCTAAAAATAGATATGACAGCATTAGAGAATTTCTCAATAGTGTTGGAATATCTCAAGAGAGAATTAGAATCGAAAGCATTAGTGCAGGTGAAGGAAAAAAATACGCAGAAATTATAAAACAGTTTAAAGAATCTCTTGAACAACTTGGACCCATTAAACCAGAAGAATCAAAATAACTATAAATTAGCAGGTTCAAATGATAGACATTAATAAATATTGGAAAGCTCTTACTTATATGGCCGAACATCATGGAGATCAAAAAAGAAAGTCTGGAAAAATGGTATATATAATACATCCTATAAGGATTGCTTTCATACTAAGATCGGTTGGATTTACAGAAGCAAACGATGAAGATTTATTAATTGCTGCTCTTTTTCACGATTTAATCGAAGATACAAATATTGAAAAAAAAAGAAATTGAAAAAAATTTTGGTACCAAAATTGCTTAAATTGTAGAAGAACTTACAAAACCAAAAAATAAAGATAAAAAAGAATGGTTAAAAACTTTTAAAAATCATTCAAAAGAAGCAAAAATTATAAAAATAGCAAATCGAATAGATAATTTAAAAGATATCCCTACAACAAACTGGTCTAAAGAAAAAATAATTGATTATGCAGAAGAAGGAAAAACAATTTTAGAACAATGTAAAAACTCGCATCTTGAGCTGGAAAAAAAACTCGAAAAAACAATTCGAATGGTCTTGAACACATAATAATTTATATTAACATATCTTTACTTTTACAAGAACATTAGAATTCCACAATAATTAAAGAATTAATCCAAGTTATGTTACAATTTAAGAATAAAAAAACTAACGATAGGAGCATCAACTTTGCCAAAGCACTTGAATATATGGAGTCACCTAATGAAATTATATTTCAAGATGAAAAT
>JBHLMB010000391.1:0-3884 GCA_048938565.1 Promethearchaeota archaeon
TTCCGATCTATCACGATAATCGTACTAATTCTAAATCATTATCGTGTATTTACACGAATTAAGGAGGTTACAGAAGAAAATGACGAGAAGTAAAGCAAGTAGAGGGGATAGCGTTTGGTTTTTTATAATCTACTCGATATTTTCAGCGTTATTCTTCTTTACTTTGGGAACCGTGTTTAAAACTTTCACAGATGTAGTAAGCTTTTCGGAAATGTTTGCAACTGATTATTTAATATTATTGATCAATATATTCGTATTAAACCTCATCAGTAGCGTATTATCCTGGATTCTTACTTTCTTCACGCTCAAATACGTGAAGAGATACGTGTTCGAAACGGAAATGAAATCGTATGGTGATCTATCCAAGGGAGTTAACAAGTTCCCCCTTTTATCACTATCCTCGATAATTTCGCTCTTATTGAGTAGTTTCTTATTTACAATTGGATTTATAGCAATCCTAGAAAGTTCGCTCTTTGGAGCAAATAACATTCTATCGTTAGTTCTAACCTATTTAATAATAAAAATTGGGGTTCACGTGATCACCATCATAATCATAGAATCAAAATTTTAAAGAGAGGTAAAAAAAGAAAATGAAAAAGAAAAACCAAAAATTAGCGTATCTCGTGGCAACTGCAATAATTATCGCCTTTTTCCAGGCCATCTTGATAGGAATTATCAGTGAAATTTTTCCAGACACTATCAGCATATTTGGTCTCCCTTTTGCGCTGAGCTTCTTTGTTCTATCGCTCTCGCTCCTGATGATCTCCGTTGTCTTTGTATTGTTTATACAAGATAACAATAAAAAGCGGAGGGCGTAAAAAATGGATAAAACATCGTTTATGGGAAAGAACTTGTTGAATAAAATAGGACAAATCTCGTTCATCTTCATATACACGATCGTCATCGTCTTTTTCTTCGTTGCAACGAGCCTAGGACTTGGCCCTGAATGGTTGATA
Source organism: Promethearchaeota archaeon (assembly GCA_048938565.1). Lineage (GTDB taxonomy): Archaea > Asgardarchaeota > Lokiarchaeia > Sigyniarchaeales > SOKP01 > FT1-020. The sequence continues at coordinate 957 of JBHLMB010000391.1, forward strand.
CCTTTCATTGTAGGTATTGTCATATATGTGCTTGCCATTACTAATGTTGTCCAATACATATCGCAGATTAACAAGGAAAAATGGGCGGGATCTATTGTAATTGAAGGATGGTGCGATGAATCCAGCGGAGTGGGAAAGATCATCGCACGTATTATTGAAAGCGCCATAAAACTTACAAGGCTTTCTGAGAATATGAAGGAGAGGATCGAAGCTTTTAAGGAAGAATATAAATCAGAGTTAGAGGAATTCGAAGGCGACGAGATATACCACGAAAAAAGCGGAGGCGTAGTTGCGTGAAGATTAAAAAACTCAAAAAAAGAAAAACCATTCCAACGAAGGAAATCAAGGAGGAACCCGAAGTAGAGGATAAAACGCTTTTTTTAAAACAGATTCAATCTGAATACGAGGACATGACCAAAAAGACCGCCTATACTGAAGATGGAAGCCCTACTAAAGATTTCATGGAATGGTCAGAACAACGAGAGCGATTTGATTATCTATCCTTGAAAAGCGACCGAAAATCAAAAAAAGTTAGAAAAGAACAGAGAATCCTAAAGATCGGTTATAAAATCTCACAATTGTGGAGCGCTCAAACAATATCCATGGCAATAAAAAACGAAGGAGGGTACGAAATTCACGGATGGATGAAAAACAACTTTGACGATTACGACGATCTCATAAATGGGCTCGTGTTAGATAGGGCAATGTATTATAGCAAGCGTTATTACACGCCCGAAGCTATCAAGACCATTCAAGGCTTTAAAAGTCTAGACGACTTCGAAATTACTTTTTTGAAATATAAAAAAGAAATTGATTTTAAAAGTTATCCCGGACTAAAATATTGGCAAGAGATACTTTTAACTCGGAATAAATTCGAAGACTCCTTCACGTGGATACGTAATTACGATTACGAAATAGACGAGTTTGAGACGAAAGTGACTTATGCCCCCGCCAATACGGGATTATTAGGATTCTGCGACTACAATCTACCCGTGAGTCTTGTTCTACACGCACCTGGAAAGAACGAAGCCATTTTCGACGTTCGGATGGAGGCCGACGAATTGAATAACCTAAAAGAAGATATCAATTATAAAATCATACATCAACTGCAGAACACGCTAGAAACCAAAGACATCGAAGTAGACAAGGAAAGGCGAGGAAAACTGCAACTCAGAAGGGAACTTGACGTGTGGAAGCAAGAAATCTTGGAACGAGCTCCCGTTGATATTCGGGCTCGATATCAAGACATTCAAAGGAAAGCTTATGGCACGTCTAAATATTCGTGGCAAAACATCGTAATAGTAATCTTATGCGTGGTCGTTGTTATTGCTCTTTATGGAGCATTTACGGGATTTAATTAACGAGGTGTAAACAATTCCAACAGATAGTTCAAAAATCAAGGACTTCCGGGTATTAGGGGCAGTTAATCTTGCGATTAACGTTCTGGATATGATAGAAAAAGCAAAAACAGAAATAGAACAACTAAATTTAGCGAACGCACCCCCTGAAGAACGGTTCCAAAAAGAGCAAACGCTTGTCATGCTCACGCCAGGAGATCCAGCTGCAAACGATCTTCTCGTCGAAAACATCATTGAACGCTTACAATGGGAAATCGAATTCAAGTGGAAGAAGAAATCGTTCTTTCAATCGCTCGAAAAAAACGTGAACATGGCGGGCCTCAAGGCCATTTCAAAAAATTCTCAAAATGACAAGCGTGTTCTAACCGGTACAATGGAAGGAGCTCTAAGGGGCGTGTCCGTTATTCCAGAACCTAACTTGGCAATATTACCTAAAAAATCAAAACGAAAAAACCGAGTTGCTAAAGATTAACCAATTCATTAAATGCGTGGAGTGTATCCTACAAGAGGATTGTCCTTGTCCAGAAAAAATAGAACCTCGCTCATTTCCTCGAGTATTGCACTTTTGTCGCAAATTCAAACCAAAAAATGGAGAAAGTGATGATCTATTACAGAAAACGATAAACCAAAAAGCAAGGCACAAGAATATTACGATAGAAAATTAGAAGAGTTAGAATACGAAAAAGAAAACTTCTGTGAAAACTATAGATTAAACGATATCATCAAGGAAGATACTTTCAACAAGAAATACTCTCATCCAGATTTCATACACGTGTTCTACGAAGAAAACAATTATACTAAACGATTCTTCAAGGCAATTGAATATAGAATCAAGGATAAGAATAATTACGTCATGATAATTTATGGCGAACCAAATCTTGGCAAATCGGAAGGAGGCACAACTTTAGTCAAATTTACAGAAGAGAAATTCGCTGAAATCACGGGAAAACGAAACCATCACCATTTAGGCTTTTCAACGATGGAATTCGATAGAATCATTCGAATAATGAAAGAAGGGGACATTGCTATTAGAGACGAAAGCCCGAAGGGTTCAGGACAAGGTTCGAGAACCATCGAGCACAACCTTGATAACATCACGCAAATTGTAAGGGCTGCTCAAAATTTCTTTATCTTTATTTGTCCTACGCGTATTGAAACGGATGTGGTCACGTATTATTTGGAAACCGCAGGTAAAAACAAGCAGGAAAGAAAATCAAGATTTATTCTATACGATCCGTCTTACAAGGACGGTAAGATCCCGATTGGACGCATATTTCTCAAGCTTCACGACGACGAAGAATTCAGGAAAGAATACGAAAGAAAAAAGCACGCAAACATAGACTTGATAAAAAAGAAGGGAGGAGGCGTTTACCACGAGATCGACGCTGAGCGGCTTTCTCAAGACTTTAAAAAACTATACGAATATTGCAAGGAACGCAACACCCAGACTAAAACGGATATTAAAACGCAACTATCAAACTATAATATCGAACGAGAACTAGAAGACAAACCCGAAGAATGCATATCAGGAGATATTGATTACAACGAAAAATTAATTCAGAACGTGTAT